>CAKZOF010000747.1 GCA_937135995.1 uncultured Pyrinomonas sp. | reverse complement strand
CGCGGAGTCGACGGCTCGCCGAGCAGCCGGTATCCTTCCGACCGCGCGACATAAGTCGCGGCCGTGATGTCGCCCGTGACGTTGAGCGTCGTGCGGCACATATCGAGGATGCGATCCACGCCGAGGATGATGGCAATCAAGGCAGGGTTGACACCGATGCTCGCCAGCACCAGCACGATGAACGGAATCGAACCAGAGGGCACGCCCGCCGTGCCGATGCCGCCGAGGATGGCCAAGTAAGCGACCATGACCTGCTGGCCGAGCGATAGTTCGACGCCGGCCAGCTGCGCCAGAAAGAGCACCGTCACGCCCTCGTACAACGCCGTGCCATTCTGATTGGCCGTCGCGCCAACCGTCAGGACGAAACTGTTTATCTCGCGCGGAACGCCCAAATTCTCTTCCGACACGCGCAGCGCCGTGGGCAACGTCGCGTTGGAAGAGCTGGTCGAAAAGGCCGTCAGCATCACCGTCTTGATGCGCCGGAAGAACTCCACCGGCGAGATGCGCGACAGCAAATAGACCGACAGTGAATAGACGCCGAACATGTGAATCGCGAGGCCGAGCAGCACGGTCAAGACGAACCAGGCGAGCGCACCCAACAGATCCAGACCGAAGCGCGCCGTGTTGTTGAACAGCAGGCAAGCGACGGCCACAGGCGCGATTTTCATGATGATGTCGATGATCTTGGCCGACACTTCGTAGAGGCTCTGCAAGCCGCGCACGAGCGGCGCGGCGGCCTCTTCTGTAACCAGCGTCAGCGCCACGCCCAGCATCAAGGCGAAGAACATCAGATGGAGCATGTTGGGCGTCTCGCTGGCGACAGCAGTGATGGGATTAACTGGAACGATCGATTTGACGACTTGTAAAGCTACCGCTTCGTTGCTCGCACCGCTCTTTTTGGCCTCTTCGACGCGCTTGGCCGCATCCGAACCGTAACGCTGCTCCAACGCTGCGGCCGTCTGCTCCGAGATGCGCTCGCCGGGCCGGATCGTGTTGGCCAGTGTGATACCGATGGCAACCGAAATGGCCGAAATCACCAGCGTATAGGCGAAAGACTTCACGCCGACGCGCCCCAACTTCCGCACGTCGCCGATTCCGGCAACACCGACCACCAGCGACGAGAAGACGAGTGGGACGACGATCATCAACAACAACCGCAAGAACAACTGGCCGATGGGTTCGGTGACGTTCGAGACGAACCAGATCACGCGCGGGTCGTTGCCGCCCAAGGCAAGATTAACGCCGATGCCGAAAAGCACGCCGATCACCAAACCGAGCAGGATGCGGCGATGGAGCGGCATCCCTTTCGGCTGGTCGGCCGTCTTCTCGTCCAAATCCGTCGTCACTTCCCGCTCGAAGCGATCGGGCGTCGTTTCGTTTGGCAATCTTTCGTTCATCCTCTCTTGCTCTGAACCTTCCGAGACTTGAAGAGCTTGCGTACCACAGGCAGCCACCCGCGCGCCAACCCGCAGTATCGCGGCGAGAACGCCGTTCGGCAGCGCGTGAGAGATTCTATCTTCCCCAACTCAATTTGTCGCGCAGCACATCGAAATAGTTCCTGTTGGTCGGCTGCACGAGGTTGAACGCGACGCGGCTCTTTTGCACGCGCACGACATCGTCCACTTCGAGCGGCAATCCGATCTGCCCATCCAACGTCAGGACCACTTCCTCGCGCGTCTTCAAGGTGAGTTCGATGAGCGCATCGTCCGGCACAACGATGGGACGGTTCGAAAGCGTATGCGGACAGATCGGTGTGATCACGACGGCGCTCATCGAAGGATAGACGATGGGGCCGCCTGCCGAAAGATTGTAAGCCGTCGATCCCGTCGGCGTGGAAACGATCAAACCATCGGCGCGAAACGAATTGACGAATTGGCCGTTCAAGCGCGTTTCGATCTCGATGATGCGCGCCAGCGCCGCTTTGCTGATGACGACGTCGTTGAGCACGCGGTCGCGCGCCAGCATCTGACCTTTACGCACCAGTTCGGCTTCCAGCATCACGCGCCGGTCCAGTTTGTAACGGCCTTGGAGCACCGTCTCGATGGCGACGAGCATCTCTTCAGTGCGAAACTCCGCAAGGTACCCAAGCCGCCCGTAGTTCACGCCGAGCACGGGCGTCTCACGCTCGACGACGACGCGCGCCACCGAGAGCATGGTGCCGTCACCGCCGAGCACGACGATCAGATCAACCGCTTCGGCGAGCTTCGGTCGCTCCACGGTCGGAATGGCACACCCCGTCTCTGCCTCGACGCGCTGCCGGTCTATTTCGGGGCAGCCGATCAACTCCACGTTTCGCTCGGCCAACCACTGCGCCAGATGACAGATGGTGCGCGTCGCTTCCGGCTGATTCGGCTTGACGATGACGCCGATACGTTTGATTCGCGGGGTGGACATCTTTCACGGGCCGCGCTTTCAGCGCCCAGGCACGCTTCTTTCTGGCCGTCAACAGGAACGAACCGGATGATATGCGCGACGGTCAACGAGTGTCAACGCGCGTTCCACCGAACGGAATCGCCGAAAAGGCGCAAAACAGGTTCAACTCTGTTTAATTCGACACGTATTTACCTCGCGGAGTCCGAGCTTTTCCACATCTGTGGAGAGCGTTCCGTTTGTGCTGAAGCCTTGCCCTGCAGCAATTGATGACCCGATGCAGCGCGTGCGGAATTTCGTTCGCCTGCTGTTCGCCTCGACAGCTCGTTTTGCCGATTACTTCAAGCAAATCTTCAACTTAGTCGTGTGAAGTACTGGAAAGCAAGGTCTTTACACCGCTTCAGAGTCATGCTAAAGTCTGCCCGCCTTTGTCGCCTAAACGCTTGAGGCATAAAGGCTTACGGCGGCAACGGCACATCATATAGCGGCGTTCGCCAAGCGTTTGCCCCAAATGTTGAAGCGGAGTGGACGGGCAGCGCTGAATTTGGATCAACAATGTTTCGCCGGGCGAGACGAACGCGGATCCACTGTCGCGCTGGCGCAAAGACGCGCCGAAACGGGCACGGGCAGCGCGCTGGTCGTTTTCGGCGCGGATGAGGGCAAGTATGGCGATCAGATTCGGCACTTCAGGCTGGCGCGCGGTCGTGGCGGACGAGTTTACCTTCGCCAACGTCCGCCGGGTTACGCGCGCCATCTGCCGTTGCTTGATCGAAGCGGGCGAGCGGCGGACGCTCGTCGTCGTCGGGCACGACACGCGTTTTTTGGGGGAGAGGTTCGCCGAGCTGTGCGCCGAAGAGGTAGCAGCATGTGGTTTCGATGTGCTGAAGTGTTCGGGGCCGACGCCGACGCCCGTCATCGCGCACGCCATCCGCCGGCACGGAGCGGCAGGCGGGATCAACTTCACCGCCTCGCACAATCCGCCCGAGTACAACGGGATGAAGTTTTCCACCGGCAATGGCGCGCCAGCTCTTCCCGAAATCACGCGTCGCATCGAGGCGCTAGCCGCCGACGAAGCGGTGTTGCCAGCAGCATCGCGCATTGGGCGCATCGAGGAGCACGATCCGCGTCCAGACTACTTCGCCGACATCGGCGGCAAGATCAGATTCGACCTCATTGCGCGCGCTGGCGGTTCTTACGGTTACGACGCGCTGTGGGGCACGGGACGCGGTTATTTGGACGAGCTGCTGCGCCAGCACGAACTGCACGTCGTCACGCTCCACGATTGGCGCGACGTGCTTTTCGGCGGACGCGCGCCCGAAGCCGATCAAGATCATTTACAAGAGCTTGCCGCATTGGTCCGCGAGCGACGGTGCATTCTGGGGTTGGCCACCGATGGCGACGCCGACCGATTCGGCGTGCTCGATGGCGACGGAACGTTCATCACGCCGAACCAACTGATCGCGCTACTCTTCGATTACCTCGTAGAATCGCGCGGCTGGGCTGGCGGCGTGGCCCGGTCGGTGGCGACGTCGCATTTGGTGGATCGCGTCGCGCAGGAGCGTGGCCAGCCGGTCCACGAAACTCCGGTTGGATTCAAATACATCGGCGAGTTGATCTTGGCCGACGAGATCGTTCTCGGCGGCGAGGAATCGGCCGGGCTTTCCATTCGCGGCCACTACCCGGAAAAAGACGGCATCTTGGCCTGTCTGCTCGCTGCCGAAGCGGTGGCCGCACGTGGCGCTGGATTGCGCGAGCAGTTGGATGCGCTCCATGCCCGCGTCGGTCGCGTCACGTCGCGCCGCACGGCAGTACGCACGACGCCCGAGATGCAAAAAGCCCTGGGCGAAAAGCTCCGTCACGATCCCGGGCAGATTGGCGGACGGCGTGTGGTCGCCGTCAATCGCATAGATGGCGTGAAGTTCATCTTCGCGGACGGCGCATGGCTGCTTGTGCGTCCATCCGGCACTGAACCTTTGATCCGCATCTACGCTGAATCCGAATCCGAACGAGACTTGGAGGTGCTCCTTGAACAGGGTCGCAAATACTTACTGGAATGATCGACGTCTGATCGCTCAACGCCCGTTGCAAAGAACCTTGACGGTGCCGTCGTTCGAAGCCGCGGCGCGCACCAGAGAGAGAGAGCGCGCTGCGCGCCAGCGTCTGTTTCCGTCGTGGGCGTTCTTCGCCATGATCATGTTGGCCGCTTTCGCTCTATGCGTGTCGGTCAACACGCGCACATATGCCGAACTGCGCGCGGCCACGGCGCAACACGAGCGCGTGCGCGCCGAGGTCGAATCTCTGCGCGAAGGCAACGCGCAACTACGCGCCGAGATCGAGCGCCTGCGCACGGACCCGCGCGCCGTCGAGCGCTACGCACGCGAGCGCCTGAACATGGTGCGTCCGAACGAAATCATCCTACCGGTGGAATAAAGCTCTGCGCATAGCGCCAGTCAATCGTGATCGCGCGAGATCGTCGCACCTGATGGGTGCGAGGCGCCCCGACGGCGCAAAGATCCCGCGTGATCACGATCGAGCGAACCGCACGCTGTGACTTTTCGCCCGCCCTCCGTTTCTTGCGTCGGCTGCGAGCTTCAAGATGCTTTCGTCTTTGCTGGGCGAAATCCGGAATCCGTCGTTTCGCGCGCGCCGTTCCGGTAAGGCAACCTGGCTTTTGCGCGTCCTAACGCTCGGTTGACACCTTTCGTCGGCGTCCACTAATATCGCTCTGCATCCAGAAGACCGCCACGCGCAACGCATTTAGAAAGGGGATTCCATGTCGAAGCAATTGACGACGCCGGAACAGGAGATGGTCGAGCGCTGGGAGCGCGAAACGTTGGAACCGGCGCTGCGTCGCATGCCGGAGCGCAAAAAGCGATTCGAGACCGTCTCGCTCGAAGAGATCAATCGCCTCTACACGCCAGCCGACATCGCCGAGATAGATTTCGCGCGCGACATCGGTTTTCCCGGTGAGTTCCCGTACACGCGCGGCATCCATCCGACCGGCTACCGCGGCAAGCTCTGGACCATGCGCCAGTTCGCCGGCTTCAGCACGCCCGAAGAGACCAATGCGCGATTCAAATATCTTCTCTCGCAAGGTCAAACGGGGCTCTCGGTCGCCTACGATCTTCCGACTTTGATGGGTTACGACGCGGACTCTCCGATGTCCGAAGGCGAAGTGGGAAAATGCGGCGTTTCGGTCTCGTCGCTCGCCGACATGGAGATCCTTTTCGACGGCATTCCGCTTGAAGAGGTGACCGTCTCGCAAACGATCAACGCGCCGGCCTTTGTGCTCTTGGCGATGTACTTGGTGGTCGCCGAAAAGCAAGGGGCCGATTGGCGGAAGATCTCCGGCACGCTGCAGAACGACATTCTGAAAGAGTACATCGCGCAGAAGGAGTGGATCTATCCGATCCGTCCGGCGATGAAGCTCGTCACCGACACGTTCGAGTTCTGCTCCGAACACGTGCCCCGATACAACCCGATCTCGGTCAGCGGGTACCACATACGCGAAGCGGGCGCAACTGCGCTTCAAGAACTCGCCTTCACGTTGCGCGACGGCATCGAGTATGTCGAATGGGGCGTGCGCGCCGGGCTTCCGGTGGATCGTTTCGCGCCGCGCATCTCGTTCTTCTTCAACGCGCACAACGACTTCTTCGAAGAGATCGCCAAGTACCGGGCGGCGCGCAAGATCTGGGCGCACGTCATGCGCGAGCGGTTCGGCGCGCAGGATCCGCGTTCGATGACGCTTCGCTTCCACACGCAGACGGCGGGCGTCTCTTTGACCGTGCAACAGCCGCTGAACAACATCGTGCGCGTGGCGATTCAGGCTCTGGCCGCCGTGCTCGGCGGAACGCAATCGCTGCACACCGACGCTTACGACGAAGCGTTGGCTCTTCCGACCGATCAAGCTGCGCTGATCGCGCTGCGCACGCAGCAGATCATCGCCGAGGAGACGGGCGTGGCGAACACGGTCGATCCGCTCGGCGGTTCTTACTTCGTCGAAGCCTTGACGAAGAAGATGGAAGATGGCGCTTACGACTATTTCGCCAAGATCGACGAGATGGGTGGCATGGTCGAAGCGATCGAGAAGGGCTTCCCGCAGCGCGAGATTCAAGAGTCGGCCTATCAGTATCAGAAGGCGGTCGAGCGCGGCGATCAGGTGATCGTCGGCGTCAACAAGTACGTCATGGAAGAAGAGCCGATGAAGGTTGACATTCTGGTGATCGACGAAAGCGTGCGCGATCGCCAAGTCGCGCGGCTCGAACAAGTGCGCGCGCGCCGCGATGGCGGGCGCGTAGCCCGCACGCTGGACCAGTTAAAGCGCGCTGCCGAGCGCGGCGAAAACATCATGCCCGCGACGCTCGAAGCCGTGCGCGCCTACGCCACGCTGGGCGAGATCTGCGACGCGCTGCGCGATGTCTACGGCGTGTACGAAGAACCGGCATTCTAGTCCCGGTCGCCTGAAACCGCGCGGGCGGCGAACCGGAGATGGCGAACTTCGAAGTCGATCTCCGATCCGATTGAAGACTCTCCTTGAAGAGCGATCGCCGTCTGCAAGACCATGACGAGCGGTCGTTGACTTACCATGAGCGAACGAAAGATTCGTGTTCTGATCGCTAAACCCGGACTCGATGGGCACGATCGTGGGGCCAAGGTGATCGCGCGCGCGTTGCGCGATGCCGGCATGGAAGTGATCTACACGGGCTTGCGCCAAACGCCGGAGATGATCGCGGCGGCGGCGGCGCAGGAAGATGTCGATGCCGTCGGCATCTCGATCTTGAGCGGCGCGCACAACACCTTGTGCCCGCGCATCGTCGAACTGCTGCGCGAGCGCGGGATGCATGACTGCCTGGTGATCGTCGGCGGCATCATCCCGCAAGAGGACATCCCGCGCCTCAAAGAGCAAGGCATCGCCGAAGTCTTCTTGCCTGGCACTTCGACCGAAGAGATCATCAAGTTCTTGCGCGAAAACGTCCGCCCGCGCACCTGACTTCATGGAGACGGGAGAGGCGACGCCGAGCGAACAACCGACGCCCGACTTTCAATCGAGCGAAGATGCCAGAAAATAGAGATTCACGCCCGACTTTCAATCGAGCGAAGATTTTCCCGACGAGTCCGCAAGCTCGCGCTCTTTGAGCGAGCTTTCAATCGAGCGAAGATGCCAGAAGATAGAGATTCACGCATCATCACTGACCGCCTTCAGAACGGATCTACCGTGTAACCGCTCCCGATGCCAGAGGATAAAGATTCGCGCATCACCACCGCCGCATCATCGCATCATCGCATCGGCATTGGCATCTCGATGCCAGAGGATAGAGATTCGCAC
>CAKZOF010000746.1 GCA_937135995.1 uncultured Pyrinomonas sp. | reverse complement strand
GATGGCAACCGAGGCCAAGCAATCCGATGACGGTCAGCACCGCCGTGGTCGGCTCCGGGAGCGGAAAGATGGTGCCGGGACCATCGATGTTTGCAGCGTAAGTCCCAACGCTGGCAGCCGTGTAGCCCGTGACGACGAAGAAGTAGCGTCGCCCGGCGAGCAATCCGTAGCTGAAACCTGACTGTCCGACGGTTGGATTGTCATCGTTGGCGATGAGCACGTTGGTCAATGGTCTCGTCGGATCGAACGCGTCCGCGTAAAGCAGCGTAAAGTTGTCCCAGTTGGCCGGATTCGTGGCCGCGCTCGTGAAGTTGTAAGTGCCAGTGACGTTCACCGTGAAAGCGAACACATCGAACGGCACTCGCTCGCCCGAAAGAGATACGGGCGGACGATCCTGGTTCTCATCTGGGCGGTTGAAACTGGGCCGCCCGACCGTGCTCCCTGTGAAACTGATCGACCCAGCAGCGGCCACTGCCGCGCTGCTGAACCAGAGCAAAAGAGTGGCACAGAAACGCCGTGCGAGTTTTCGCTTGTGTCGTTGCATGAGCGCTCCTCCTCGTTGCCTTTCTCATCGCGAAGGATCTGTGTTGGGGCCAAGTCGTCTTCCCAGAGGCGCACGACGAGCGGCGCCGCCGGATGCTTCTTGCGCGAACTCTTCAATAAGCGCCGAAAGCGGCGCGCACGAGCTTGAAGAAGATCTCCGTATTCTCCTGTACGCCGCCGAACAGTTGACTGGATGTTCCTCCCGCGCTGTAGGCGGACAACACGATGTCGGCGGCGGTGTGGACCGCTTGCGTTCTCCCGGCGGCTTGTCCGCGAATGAAGAAGCCGCGCGCGTCGCCATATGGGTCTGCTGCGCCCGCCCCGCGGCTGATCGGTTCAGCCGGATAACCTTTGCTTTGCAGTTCCCCTTTGATCTCGGTCGGAAGCAGGCTGTCGATCACCGGAAGCGGTTTGGTCAGCCACCCTTCGTAGCGATCGGCGTTGGCTCCGAAACCAACCAGCAACTTACCTTCGATGTCGAAGTTTTCGGGGTAGCCATCAGGCAGCAGGCGGTAGCGCGGGAATCCGGCCGCCTCGTATACACCGACCGCTTTCTGCCGGTAAGGTTGCGTGGCCGGATCGAGCACGGTCGCATCCGACGGTTGCGTCTTCAAGTTATCGATGACGTTGCCCGTGCTGCCCGGCGGGTTGACAAGCGCGCCGATCAAGCTGAATCCCGAACACTCGTGATCGGCGAGCACGAGCACCAGCGTGTCGCCGACTTGATCGGCAAAGCGGCGCGCGACGGCGACGGCATTGTCGAATTCGATCATCTCGCCGATCACGCGATCGGCGTCCATGGTGTGTGATTGTTTGTCGATGTGTGCTCCTTCGACCATCAGGACGAAGCCGCGATTGTTCTGGTTAAGCACGCGCAGCGCCGCCTCGGTCATCTCATCCAACATCGGCTGGTCCGGCGCGTGATAATCATCGACGACGAGGCCGCCAGTTGCCGGCGACGTCTGCCCGCGCCTTTTGGCGATCTTGTCAAGCGCGACGTTCATGTTGCCGTAAGCAAACAACCCCAACAGTTTGCTCGGCGTGCCGCGTTCCATCAGATCGCGCAGCGCCGCAGCGGAGCTGACGTAGGCGAAGCCAGCGTCGGTGAAATCTTTGAGAAGGTAACGGTTCGGATCGGCAGCGCCCGCTGCGCTAGACGGGAGATTCCAACCGTTCAATAAGTCGGGCGGCAACGCTGAATAGTCGGTTGCCGCCGTGCGGCTCGAGCCGAACTTTCCGGCTGGCAGAAACCAGCGTCGTCCGCCGCCCATCAGCACGGTTAATCCCGTGCCGAATCGTCCTGTGCCAGCCGCGTCGCTTTCGTCTAAGTACTGATCGCAGATGCCTGTTCCGGCGTTGCGATTGAGCGTGTGGACGGCGTTGGCTGCCGGCGTCGCATCTTCGACGTCGGCCGTAGTCACCAACCCGAGCGATTTGCCCATGGTGCGATGTAGGTATTAGTTACTAGTATCTGGTTTAGTGGTCATATATTGACATCTATTGATTTTTATTCTATAGATAAGAGTTATGAAGCTTAGCGTTTGGGCCAGCAAGATGGTGATCAGTTATAGGAGAGCAAAGAAGATGACGAAATCTCGCTCGTATAACGAAGAGAAAAACAGAAGAAATAGTAAATGAGATAACACAGGAGAACGAAAATGACTGAAGAGAGGATCATCAGAACCTATACCTATCCCTGCTCGCCCAACAAGGGAAAGTCGCAAAAAGTTAAGCGAGTGCTCGCCCAATACAGAAAGACCGCTCAAGATATCGCTAAGCTCCAGTGGCATGAGTTCTTCAGAAACGGTAAGCTTAACAAGTATCTGAACATTAAAGCCCTGAATAGTTTGCTTTCAGCGAGATACAAACAGACCTGCCAGTGGCAAGTGGTTGGAGTGTTAGATGGATGCTTAGCACGGATTCAGGAAGAGTTTGCGAAGATCGTTGATCATTCCACTCTCAGCCAAAAGAGCAAGAGAGTTCTCATCGCCATAAACAGTAGGAAGGTGTGGTTCGGTAAGGACTTAGAGACCATCTCCTGGTACGAGAGGGGAAACAGGATAGATTATCAAGTCACGGAGGAAGAGATAGTTTTAGCACGGAAGATTTTCAAGTTCATATTGCATAAGTGGAGAAAGCCAAGATTTAAAAGAATCGCGATGCACTTAGATGCCAAGGTAGCGATGGTTGAAGAGAACGAATCGAGCAAGAGTTTTGACAAGTGGTTTAAGTTATCAACGCTTGATAAGGGGAAGCCGGTATTAATTCCGTTGAAGAATAACGCTTATGCGGAAGGGATCGATGGGAGATATTTAAACTTTTATCAAGTGCAGGAAGAGGATGGAAATCTAATAATTAGACTTGTTAAAGAGTTGGAGAGAAGGGACTACAGACCGATAGTGCCTGAGATAGGCGTGGATTTGGGGCTTAATCCACTGTTCGCGACGGATAGAGGCGATTTTGTAGGCAGGAAGTTTTTGGGTTTTTTAATGAAGTTAGATGACAAGATAACCAAGAGAATGGCTTATTTACAGAAGATAGGAAGGAGACCGAGTCAGGATAAGAAATACAGTAAGTTAGTGAGAAGGTTGAGGGATTTTTTGGAGAACGAAATAAACAGGTACATAAACAGGGTTGTGGAGTTATATAGACCTGCAGGGATAGTGGTCGAGAAACTGGACTTCAGAGGCCAAAACCTTTCAAGACGAATGAATAGATTGCTAAGCAGGTTCGGGAAAAGGATCGTCAGAGAGAAGCTGAAAAGCTTGCAAGAGCTTTACGGGAT
>CAKZOF010000745.1 GCA_937135995.1 uncultured Pyrinomonas sp. | reverse complement strand
GTTGCGGACGTTGGCCATCGCGCTCGCCGAGTTGAGCGGCGAGCACGTGCAGTACGCCGCGCAAAAGCTGCCAGTAGAAGCGGCTGGGTGGCTGCGTCAAGCGGTGGACGAAGTGCGCGCCCAAGCGATCGCTGGCGAAATCAAGCAGGCGATCGTCGCCGAGGTCGACTCGCTCGCCAACGGCATTCAGCGCGCCGCGCGCGGCGGTCGAGGCGAGCGCGCCCAAAGCGCTGGCGACGCATCTTGAGCTGGCATTCACGGTGGAGTGCCGGAAAGCTGTGCGCGGACGAGTCTGCGAAGGCAACAGTGGAACGGGGCGAGCGGCGCGACAGAGAACGAAGATGAGCATGGCGAAAGTCATCAAACGGGAGGCGAGCTGGTCCGACGGCGAGAACCGTCCGGTCATCAAACGCGTCATCGTCGAGGCGCGCGCCGAAGCGCAGCGCATCGTTGCGGAAGCGACGCGCGAGGCCGAAAGCCTGCGCCAAGCAGCGCTGGCCGAGGCCGAACACATACGCGAAACGGCGCGGCGCGAAGCACAGGAAGAGGCATTGGCCGAACTGTACGAATCTCTGGTCGTCGCTCGCGAACGGCGCGAAACGGCCATAGCGCAAGCCGAGCACGACCTGCTTCGCTTGGCCGTTAGGATCGCCGAAAAGATCATCGGGCGCGAGCTGAAGACCGATCCGGCGACCGTTGCCGATATCGTGGCAAACGCGCTGCGTCACGCGCGCCAGCAGGAGATGCTCACCGTGCGCGTCAATCCGGGCGACGCTGCGCTCGTTCAGCAGGAACGAGCGCGAATCGATCCGACGGGGCGCGCGCGTTTTCTCGACTTCGTTTCGGATCCGCGCGTCGCTTCCGGCGGGTGTGTGATCGAGACCGAATCGGGCACCATCGATGCGCGACTCGAAACGCAACTGCGCGCGCTGGAACGAGCGCTGCTTGCGCGAGCTGTCGGTGAAGAGCGCTGAAGCGCGAGGCGACGCGAGCCGGTTGGCTTTGTGCTGCACTGCTCGACGAAACAGTTGCGAAGTCGTGGTTCGAACAAGCTGCTCGCTAAAGCAAGAGTGTTGCACTGTTCGGTGGAACGGTCGCGAGCCACGAGAGCGTAGAACTCATCATCGACGAGGATCGTGCTCCGATGGTCGTGAACGCGTCTTCAATTGTTTCGACAGTCAAGCGCGATTCTTTCGAACCGAGATCGAGCGGAGGAGTTGGCATGTTGAACCTCGCATCCTACATTGAAGCCATCGACTGGTTGTCGCCGGTCGAAATCCGCGGGCGCGTCACAGAAGTGGTTGGCCTGCTCATCCGGGCTCGCGTTCCCGGAGCCCGCGTCGGCGAACTCTGTTTGATTCATTCGCCGCACCGCGCGCGCGAACTGCGCGCCGAGGTGGTTGGCTTTCGCGGCGGCGAAGCGATCTTGATGCCGCTTGGTGATATTCACGACATCGGCATGGGTTCAGAGGTCATCTCCACCGGAACCTCGCTCCGCGTGCGCGTTGGCGACAAACTGCTTGGGCGCGTGCTCGATGGTCTCGGCGATCCGATGGATGGCAAAGGGCCGCTTGATGATTTTCAAGAGCGATCGGTGGAGGCGCGGCCGCCTGACCCATTGCGACGTCGGCGCGTAACCCAGCCGTTGGCGACGGGAGTGCGCGCCATCGACGGATGTTTGACGGTCGGAGAAGGGCAGCGCGTCGGAATCTTCGCCGCCGCCGGCGTCGGTAAATCGACGCTGCTCGGCATGATCGCGCGCAACACCGAGGCCGAGATCAACGTCATCGCGTTGATCGGCGAGCGCGGGCGTGAGGTGCGCGCTTTCATCGAACGCGAACTCGGCGACGACGGCATGCGCCGCTCGGTGGTAGTCGTCTCGACCTCGGACGATTCGCCGCTCGTGCGCATTCGCGCTGCGCTCACGGCGACGGCCATCGCTGAGTACTTCAAAGATCAAGGGGCCAACGTTCTTCTCATAATGGATTCGGTGACGCGCTTTGCGATGGCGCAGCGCGAAATCGGTTTGGCCGCGGGCGAACCGCCGTCGTCGCGCGGCTACACGCCGTCGGTCTTCGCCCTCTTGCCGCGCTTGCTCGAACGCGCGGGCAACTTCGCCGCTGGCGGCTCGATCACGGCCCTTTACACGGTGCTCGTCGAAGGCGACGACATGAACGAACCCATCGCCGACGCCGTACGCTCGATCCTCGATGGACACATCGTCCTGTCACGCACGCTGGCCGCACGCAACCACTATCCGTGCATCGACGTGCTCCACAGCGCGTCGCGCCTCTTCGCCGAGATCACAACGCCCGAACATCGCGCCGCTGCAGGCCGCGTGCGCGAGCTTCTCGCCGCCTACGAACGGGCGGAAGATTTGATCAACATCGGGGCTTATCAGCGCGGCAGCAATTCGCGCATCGACGAAGCTATTGCCAACCACGATGCCATCATCGCTTATCTACGACAAGACCGCGATGAAGCGGTTGATTTCGACACAGCCGTCGTCAGACTGCTCGAATTGGCTGGCAACGCACGCACCGCGTCGTTGTCTGATCGTTCATCATGACATTGGTCGAAGGTGACATGCGAAGATGAAGAAGTTTCGTTTCTCGTTGCAATCGGTCCACGACCTGCGCCTGAACCGGCGCGAACAGGCCGAGCGCGCGCTCGCCGACAAAGATCGCGAAGTGCAAGAGGCCGCCGCGCGCCTCGCCGACTTGGAGAACAAACGCGCCGCCGCGATGCGCGCCTATGCTGATCTGATGCGGATGACCGATGCGCCCGACGCGCAAGAGATCGCCCTGCGCGCCGACTACATTGCGCTGCTCGAACGTCGGGAGAACGACGCGCGCCAACGTTTGGCGCAACTCGAACGCGAACGCGACGGCTTGCGCCAGAAGGTGATCGAAGCGGCGCGCGAAGCGGAGACGACTGAAAAACTACGCGAGCACCAGTACGCGCAATACGTTCGCGAGACGCTGCGGCTCGAACAAAAACTGCTGGATGAACTCGCGATGCTTCGCGTCGCACGACGGATGACCCAATGATGATCGAAAACAATGCCTTGCTGCCAGTTTCCACCGACGAACGCCGCGCCGCCGATGCGCCAGCAACGGGCGCACTCTGGACGGCGCTGTTCGACTCTCTGCAAGACGTGACGGCTGAAGTAGCTCACGACGAGGCGGCAGACG
Organism: uncultured Pyrinomonas sp.; assembly: GCA_937135995.1. Taxonomy (GTDB): domain Bacteria; phylum Acidobacteriota; class Blastocatellia; order Pyrinomonadales; family Pyrinomonadaceae; genus Pyrinomonas. Next base: position 6,181 of record CAKZOF010000745.1, on the reverse strand, counting down.
AGATTGCATCCGATGCCGCACCGGCGGCGCTCACCGTCGCGCCGTTTCCCTTCTCCCCGCCGCTCGCCAAAGGCGAACCGACTGAAGATTGCGCGGTCATGCAAAAGCCGACTGAGATTCTGCGCCGTCCGGCCAACGATGGCAGCGCAACGCCTGTGGCGACAGCGGTTCTGCGCGACGCGGCAGCGGCGCCGCAAGACGCGCTGGCAACAGCGTTCGACGCAAATCGTCCCGGCGACTCCGACGCAAAGAGTCCGGCGGCGACCGTTTCGCCCACCCAACAGGACGCGGCAGAACCGTGGTACGCCGCGCGTCTTCTCTTCATCGAGGGGCCACATCCGGCTATCTTTCTGGCCCGATCGTCGTCGGCAGAGACGATCCGAAGCGCCTTCGATTCGCAGACTAGGTGGACCAGTGACCTTGAAATCGAAGATCTTGCGGACGAGCATACAACGCCGCGCGACGTCGGCGCAGAATTGAATGGGTCCTTGATCGAAGAAGCTCCTTCGATGCCCAAGGATTCAAGCGTGAGAACGGAGCCTCTTTCGTCCTCGGTCGGAAACGAAAGGCCGAGCGTCGGCGACTTCGGCGGTCGGATTCACGCGAAAGCGGAGATCGTTGCGGCAACTTTAAGAAATCAAACCGAGGGCGACTTCGCTTCCGACGTGGCGAGCGATCAACCGGATCCGAGTGCTATCCCGCGCGCGGCGAACGACCCAGTGGAAGCCGGGCGGCTCGTGCAGGCCTTGAACGTCGAAGCGGAAACGCAGGCGCCGGTGACCATCTCGCGGGTTCGAGCGCTGCTGTCGACCGATGCGCAAAGTGCTCACCGGGTGAATGGAGCTTCGCGCTTGGAGCAAAGCGCGTCCAATTGCCCCGCGCCAACAGAACACCTGTCCACTGCAACGGCACGCGATCAAACGCGCGGCGCAGGCGCAGAGAGCGCACCGTCACATCAAGTTCAAGCGCCTTTAATTGCTGCGGCGCGCGAAACCGTTCGCTTGCGCTCGCTCGACATACAACTTCACCCAGCGGAACTCGGCACCGTTCGTGCTCGGCTCCGACGCGACCCCGAAGGGCGCATCAGCGCGACGCTCGCCGTCGAAACCGAAGCGGCACGACAAGCGCTCGCTTCCGGTCTCGACGAACTACGGCAAGCGTTCGAACGCGCCGGACTGGTGGCCGACCGAATCGACGTCGTGGCCGATGCGCGGACGAGTTCAACGTTCGCGCAGGCAAACCAACAAGAGCGCCGACACGACGGCGAACGACGTCCATCGTCGGGCGTTGCGGCCGATCTTTCCGCCGCGCGCCTGCCGTCGAACGAAATCACTGCTTCTTCGACTTCCGAAAAACTCATCAGCCTGCGGGCTTGAAGCAAGGAGAAAGGTCACATGAACAACATAATCGGCAGCGTTCAATCTTCTGGTGCGGCGACGCCAACGCCATCTGCGCAAGGCGTCAAAGCGGCCGACCGCGACGTATTTTTGAAGCTCCTCGTCGCCCAACTCAAGAACCAAGATCCGCTCGCGCCTCAAGACGGCGTGCAATTCGTCGCGCAACTGGCGCAGTTCAACTCTCTGGACCAATTGATCAACATCAACCGGCGTCTCGAAGAGTTGATCGCGCGGTTCAAGCCAGCATCCACGGACTCGACACCCAAAGACTCGACCAAACAGTAGGAGGAAGTTATGCCGTTCTCATTCTCGACCGCGCTTTCGGGACTGCGCGCCAGTTCCGACGCGCTTTCGACTACCGGAAACAACATCGCCAACGCCAACACCATCGCCTTCAAGAGCAGTTCGGTCAGCTTCGCTGACGTCTTCGCCAGCGCTTCGGGGACGCGCATCAATGGAGCTGGCGGCGTCATTCAATTCGGCAACGGCGTACGCACTGCGGCGACGCGCACCAATTTCGCGCAAGGCAACATCAACGAATCAGCGTCGGCAACCAACGCGGCCATTCAGGGCAACGGGTTTTTCGTCGTCGAAGACGGTGCCGGATTTCGCGCCTTCACGCGCGCCGGCGATTTCGTCCTCAACCGCGAAGGCTATCTCGTCACGCCCGGCGGGCACAAAGTGCTTGGTTACATGGCCGTCGATGGCAAGATTCAGCCAGGGACGCCGGTGGCGCCCATCAAGGTTCCGCTTGGCGAGATCATTCCACCGGCGATGACAACGCGCGCTACGTTGCGCGCCAACCTCGACAGCAGCGCGCCGATCGGTGCCGTCTTCCACGCTCCCGTTCAAGTCTTTGACTCTCGCGGCGTCGCGCACGTGCTCGATCTGACCTTCACCAAACAAGGCAACGGGCAGTACGACGTGACCGCAACGCTTGACGGAACGACGGCGCAGTTGAGCGCCGACGGCGGCGCGCCGACCAACCAAGTGACCTTTTCCTTCGATGCCAACGGCTTGTTGCAAGCGCCGGCCACGTCTCTCGCCATTCTGCCGAATCAATCGACGCTCGACGGCGCGACGCTGCCGCAGATCGACCTCGAGCTTTACCGCACCAATCCCGACGGATCGCAAGGGCCATCGAACTTCACGAACTACTCCGGTCCGTCGGCGGTGAGCGCGACCGATCAGAACGGTTTCGCCGCTGGCTCACTCAACGGGATCTCGATCTCGACCGATAGCACTGGCACGCTCTACGGCATCTTCAGCAACGGGCAGACACGCGCGCTCGCCCAGTTCGCCTTGGCGTCGTTCAATTCGCAAGATGGACTGCGCCACTTGGGCAACAACCTCTTCGGCGAAACGCCCGCTTCCGGACAACCGTCCATTGGTCCAGCGCTGACCGGCGGACGCGGCGAAGTGGTTGGCAGCGCGCTCGAACAGAGCAACGTCGACATCGCCACGGAGTTCACCGAGCTGATCGTCGCGCAACGCTCTTTTCAGGCTAACTCGCGCGTTATCTCGACCATCAACCAAACGCTGCAAGACCTGATGCAAGTGATCTGAGGACGCGGCTCTTCTTGCGCCATTCGGTGGCGCTTGATTCACACGGCCGCACCTTTGCGATGTGGGGCCGAGGAGCTCTTTTGCGCGCCCGCCTCGGCTCCACCGCTCGCTCAAGTTTTGCGTCGGCGCTGCCGAAAAGGAACTACGGGTAGGGTTCGCTATGTTCATCATCATCGGCATCGTCATCGTTCTTGCCAGCGTCATCGGCGGGTACCTGCTAGTCAACGGTCCGCTGGCGGTCCTGTTTCAACCGTCCGAGTTCCTCGTTATCGGCGGCGCCGCCATCGGTTCGATCGTGGCGAGCACGCCGCTGAAAACCCTTGCGTTGATGGGCAAGAAATTGCCGGCGGCGCTCAAAGGTTCGCCCTACACCAAGGAGACGTTCGCCGAATTGCTCCGCCTGCAATACGAAGTTTACGTCAATGCGAAGAAGAACGGCATGCTCTCGCTCGAAGAGGACGTCAATTCGCCGGCGACGTCGTCGATCTTTTCCAAATACCCGACCTTTCTCGCTAACCATCATGCCGTTGATTTCTTCTGCGACGCGCTGAAACTACTGGTCAACGGAGCAGCGCAACCGGAGGAACTCGAGATCGCCATGGAGGTCGAAATCGAGACCCATCACGAAGAGAACGCACTCGTGCCCGGCATCCTGATGCGCACGGCGGACTCCCTGCCGGGGTTGGGCATCGTCGCCGCCGTGCTCGGCATCGTCGTCACCATGCAACATCTCGACGGGCCGCCCGAAGAACTGGGCCATCACATCGCCGCCGCGCTCGTCGGAACCTTTCTCGGGCTGCTCCTCTGTTACGGCGTGGTCGCGCCGATCGCCAACAACTTGAACAATCTGGCGCACGAAGAGGCGCGCTATTTCGCTTGCATCAAGGCGGGGCTGGTCGCCTTCGCCAACGGCGCTGCGCCGATCACGGCGGTGGAGTTTGCGCGCAAGACCATCTACAGTTTCGTGCGTCCGCCGAGCGCTGAACTCGAACCGCAATTGCGCGAGATCAAACCGCGGTGAAACAGATGTTGAAAAAGGAACCGGAGAAGAGACCGCGCCGACGGATCAAAAAGGTCAAAGGACACGACGGTCATCACGGCGGCGCTTGGAAAGTGGCCTATGCCGATTTCGTGACGGCGATGATGGCTCTCTTTCTGGTCCTCTGGCTCGTGTCACAGGCCGACATCAAGCTCAAACAAGCCATCGCCAACTACTTTCGTTCGCCCGGCGTCTTCGACGCGCTCACCGGCGGCATTTTGAAAGGGCCGAAGAAAGTGAGCAAAGCGCCGACTTCGCTCGAATCCAAAGACGAGGAACAAGCGCTCTTCAGCGCCGCGACGCTGTTGCGTAAAGAGTTCGAAACGCGCCCGGAGTTCTCCAAGTACAAGGACCAGATCAAGATCGAGTTGACCGAAGAAGGCTTGCGCATACAGATCCTCGACAAAGCCGAGCGCGTTTCCTTCCCGTCGGGGAGCGCCGAATTAACACCGGATGCCCGCGCCATCCTCGCCGAGATCGCGCGCGTCATCTGTCAACTGCCGAACCCGCTCGTCATCGGCGGGCACACGGATCGCCATCTCTTCCCGAACGGCTCGACCTACACTAACTGGGAGCTTTCCGCTGATCGCGCCAACGCCGCACGGCGTGAACTCGAAGCCAACTGCGTGCGCCCGTCGCAGATCCGGCGCATCGTCGGCTATGCCGATACGCAACCGCTCGTCCCCGAAGATCCTTACGCTTCGGCTAACCGGCGTATCAGCATCACGGTGATGCGGCTTCACGCGCCGCCCACAGAAAAATACGGCCCCAGCGCCAGCGGAGAGGAGAACGGCGAAGCGGAACGTTCGTTCGATGTGTCGGCGGCGAGCAACGGGCAGCGCGCCCGCGACGGAGCGAACCGAACGAACCAACAGCCGCAGGCCGAGACTCGCAAAGAAGACCGCGCTCAGCCGGCGACCAACCGGCAAGACACGCCGTAACATGGCGGGCGTCCAGTGTCGGATTCTCGACGCTCGACGCGTCGAACCTACGTCGAACGAGCACGCCGACTGCCCGCGCAACGCGTCACCAACCAGCGCCGGGCGAGGCGCAGAAGCCTTCGCCTGACGCAAGCCTTCGCGCTCCCTTCTCTGGCATAGGGCTCGCATATCTCGCCAACTGGAGGTCCGTATGAGCGACGCGCCGCAAACCACTGACGCCGCGCCGAAGAAGAGTAAAAAGAAGCTGTTCCTGATCATCGCGCTCATGCTGCTGCTCGCGGCGGGCGGCGGTGGCGGACTTTGCCACGCGCCTGTTCGGCCATCCTTTCGACGCCGACCAGGTGATCGAGGAGACGCTGGTCACCTTCACCGCCGGCGGCGCGCCATCCCGCGCCGAGCTGGCCCGCGCCCTGCACGAGCCGCTGCCGGGCGACGTGGAGGCCTTCCGGCGGCATCCGCTGGCGCGTTGGGCCGAAGCCGAGTTCGGCGTTGAGCAAGAAGCCGACGGGCGCTTGAAGCGCCGGGTGCCGCGGCCGCTGGCTGCTGCCGCCGCGCGCCTGGCCGAGGTCACCGGCGTCGCTCAGGAGCAATGTGAAAAGCGGTTGCGCGAGCTGCTGGCGCATGGCGCGACGCTCGCGCGCGAGGACGGCGGGCGCGCCTTCGCCTTCAAGCTGCACCAGTTCATCGGCCAGGGTCGCGCACTGTACGCTACCCTCGAATCGGCCGACACGCGCGAGTTCTCCATCGAAGGACAGGTGCAGGCGAGCGAGGGGCGGCTGTTCACGCCGCTCAGGTTCTGTCGGCAGTGCGGTCAGGAGTACTACCACGTGTTGCGGGGCGATACGCATTTCTTCCCGCACCCGCTCGGAGCGGAGAGCGACGACGAAACGATCGCGGGCTACTTGACGCTCGCGCCGGAAGAAAACGACTGGAGCGAGGAGCTGATCCCCGAGGAGTGGCGCGATGTCCGCGGCCGCCTCACCTCGACTTGGAAGAAGCGCGTGCCCGAGGCGGTCTGGGTGTTGCCCGACGGCAGTTACAGCACGAGACAGCGCGAAGGCGCGGTCAAGATGTGGTTCCAGAAAGCGCCGTTCATGTTGTGCCTGCGCTGCGGCGAGTTCTACACGGCGCGCGAGCGCGAGTTTTCGAAACTGGCCTCCCTCTCCAGCGAGGGCCGCGCCAGCGCCACGACAGTCCTCGCCGCGAGCCTCTTGCGCCATGCGGCTCACTCCGGCGCG
>CAKZOF010000744.1 GCA_937135995.1 uncultured Pyrinomonas sp. | reverse complement strand
AGATCGAGGCGTGCGCTGATGGCGCAACCACCGCATCGCACGTCCTCAACCGTTCGGTTGCGGTGCCGAAGCGCTCGAAGCAAAGTCCGATCTTCGAACTGGCAGCGCCTCTTCGCCCGCAGTGAAGGCGTGCACCGTTCGCCGGAGTCGGCGGCCCTTTTGTGCCTCTTGCTGACCAGCGAGCGCTTTGACACGCGCCTTTGTACAAGTTAACCTTGCAAACTTTGCGACTTGCGTCGCGCTCGAAAGATGGAGAGCCAAAGAGTTTTGTCCACCACCGCCGCCAGCGCAGCCGGTGCCGTCGTCGACAATGCCGCCACGACGCTCTGCCGCGAGCGTGCCACCGAACGGTGGCTCGTCGCCATTTTGCTCGCTGCGGTGGCGTTGTGTGGCTTCGGGTTGCGCGCGTACAAGTTGAGCGCCGAAAGCTTGAGCGAAGACGAGTTGAACAAACTGCGTGCGGTGGAAGATTACCGCCGCCGCGGACTGACTTCGACCAACGGCGAGCACCCGATGTTGATGAAGGGGCTGCTCACCGTGAGCGTGATCGCGGCCGAACGTTGGAATAGCTCGACCCTCGTCCGGACGCACCGAGCGCTGCGAATCGAACCGGAAACTGCGCTGCGCCTGCCCGGCGCGCTCTTGGGGGCGCTCGCTTCAGCGTTGATCTTCCTCGTCGTCGTCGAACTGTTCGGCACTGCGCCAGCGTTGATCGCAGCGGCGTTGTGGGCGTTCGATCCATCGGCCATCGGTTTCAATCGCATCGCCAAAGAAGACACCTTTTTCCTCTTCTTCTTCCTTCTGGCGAATGTCTTCTGGTTACGCGGTCAACGCGTGGCCGAGACCGAAAGGGGGCGGCCAGAACCGTTCTACTGGGCGGCGGCAGCTGCCTTCGGCGCCATGCTCGCTTCGAAGTACATTCCGCATCTGTTAGCCATCAGCGCCGGTTACTACTACATCTTTCAAGCGCTGCCGCAGACGCGTTGGCGGTTGGGCAAACGTCGCTGGTTGCTCTTCTTCGTCGTGATGGGCGTGGTCTTTCTGCTCTGCAATCCGACCATCCTGCTGCCCGATACATGGCGCGAGATGCGTGCCTTTGCCGGAGAACGACGCATCGGACACGATGCTTATGAGTTCATGGGCCAGCTCTACCGCAATCAGATGTCGCTTTGGCTGGCGGGCGTGCCGTGGACTTTCTACTACGTCTTCATGGGCGTCAAGCTGCCGATTCCGACGCTGGTCGCGTTCATCATCGGGCTTCCGCTTCTTTTCCGCCGGAGGCTCGGTGATGGGCGGTTCTTCATCCTCTTCTGGCTCTTCTTCTGGTTCTTCCCGTTTACGTTGCTCGGCGGGAAGTTCACGCGCTATTTCACCTTTGCCCTGCCGGCCGTGCTCATCACCGCTGCGGTCGGCATCGACCTGTGCGCGCGCTTTGCGGCGCGCCGTTTCGCGGCCGCGCGCG
>CAKZOF010000743.1 GCA_937135995.1 uncultured Pyrinomonas sp. | reverse complement strand
TCTTCGTCGATCCGGTCGATCTCCGCTCGCCAATCCTCGATGGTGCTCATCCACGTCCGCCTCCGTCTTAATTCTTCAGACCACAAAAAAACCAACCGCAACCTTTTCGGGAGGTTGCGGTTGGCCGTCGCTTCGATCTCGCTGTTTGTTAGCCGTTGCTGGCTACTCGCGCGTGCGCTTCGCCCGTCCGCCCTCCCTCGTTGAGAGGCGGTATGTAAAGGCGAAGTAATAAAACCAGAAGTGGCGCATCACGCTTGTCCGCTTCGCTCGCGGAGAGTGGGAATATAATTCGCCCTTCTCATCTTTGTCAATCGAGAACGGGTTGGGAAAGGATTAAAAGTTTTAATAGATCAGCAGAGCCTGATCCCACTCCGAGGAACTTTAAACATCGCCGACTCGGCGCGACACGGTTGCGTCGCGCAACGCGTCGTTGATCTCACGCCAAGGGCTTTGCAGTCCCGATTCTCGTTTCGGGAGAAGACCTGCTGGCTTCTTTTGCCGACCTTTTTTGCGCTATATTCTGCCAGACTCATCCGGCGAACGTCTCTCGTCGTCGCAGTTGATGTCGTGCGGCGGAGCGCGCCGCGGTGCAGCGCGAAAGGCGCTCGATCGAACCCGATGGATCAACTCATCGTGATGAAATTCGGTGGCACTTCCGTCGAAGATGCCACGGCTTTTGCGCGCGTCGCCGACATCGTTGAAGCTGCGCGGGCGGCGCGTCCGGTGGTTGTCGTGTCGGCAATGAGCCGCGTCACCGATGCCCTCCTCCAGAGCTTCAACTTAGCGGCAGACGGCGACCTCGATGGCGCGCGCGCGGCGATTGAACCGCATCTCGACCGTCACCTCGCCGTTGCACAGGCGTTGCTTCCGCAGGAGAGCCGCGAGAGCTTTCGCGAAGATCTAGAGAAAGCGCGCGCCGAGATGAACAGACTTATGGTGCGCGCCGCGGCGCGCGAACTTGCTTTTCCGGTCCTGCAGGACGAGTTCGTCGCCTACGGCGAAAGGCTCTCTTCCAGATTGCTCGCCGACGTTCTGGCCGCGCGCGGGCTGCCGGCCGTCCACGCCGACGCGCGCCGCTGCATCGTCACGGATGAATCGCACGGCAGCGCTGTGCCGCTGCTGGCCGAAACGCGCGCGCGCACGCAGGCAGAACTAGGGCCGCTCGTCAAGGGCGGGCAACTCCCCGTTCTCGGCGGCTTCATCGCCGCTTCGGCCGCGGGGCGGACCACCACGCTCGGACGCGGCGGCTCGGACTACTCGGCAGCCATCATCGGCGCGGCGCTCGACGCGCGCGAAATTCAAATCTGGACCGACGTGACGGGCGTGATGACAGCCGATCCGCGATTGGTGCCAAACGCGCGCACCATTCGGCGCCTGTCGTACGCGGAAGCTGCCGAACTGGCCTACTTCGGCGCCAAGGTTCTGCACCCGAAGACCATCGAGCCGGCAGTGGAGCGCGCCATTCCGGTGCGCGTTTGCAACTCGCGCCGTCCACAAGAAGAGGGCACATTGATCTGCGCCGAAACGGAAGCTTCCGCCCAGCGCATCAAAGCCATCGCCCACAAAACCGGCATCACCGTCGTGCAGATCACATCGGCGCGCATGCTCGGGGCGTACGGCTTCCTGCGCGCGCTCTTCGAGGTCTTCGACCGCCACCGCACCGTGGTCGATGTGGTGGCGACATCTGAAGTGAGCGTTTCGCTAACGCTCGACGATGCGCGCTCGCTTCACCCGATCGTCCGCGAACTCACGTCGCTCGGCACTGTGCGGGTCGAACCCGAGCGGGCCATCATCTGCGTCGTCGGCGAAGGGCTACGCACCACGCCCGGCATTGCGGCGCGCGTCTTCGGCGAGCTGCAAGACATCAATATCTCGCTCATCTCGCAAGGGGCATCGAGCATCAATTTGACGTTCGTCATCGATCAGGCACGCGTTGGCGAAGCGGTCGCGCGGCTCCATCGCGCGATCTTCGAAGAGCAGCAAGCGACCGCGGCGCCGCGCACGCCTGACGCGTTCGATCAAACGGAGAGACGAAAGTGACGAAGCTGGATCCGGTGATGCTCACGAGGGAACTGGTTGACATCCCGTCGGTGACGGGTCAAGAGCGCGAAGTCGGCCTCTTTCTGGCCGATCGTCTCGACGGTCTCGGATGGCGCGTCGAGCTTCAACCCGTAGCCCGCGATCGAAACAACGTCATCGCGCACTTGCCGGATGCGCCGCCGCGCATCGTCTTTTCCACCCACATGGACACGGTGCCACCCTTCATCGAATCGCGCGAGGACGATGAACGCATCTACGGGCGCGGCGCCTGCGATGCCAAAGGCATCATCGCCGCGCAGGCAGCGGCGGCGGAGCGCCTGCGCGCCGAGGGAGTCTGCCACCTTGGGTTGTTGTGGACGGTCGATGAAGAACTCGGCAGTTTGGGGGCGCAAACGGCCAATCGCCATCCGCTCGCCGCAGAATGTCGCTTCATGATCAACGGCGAGCCAACCGACAACAAGCTCGCTCTTGGCACCAAGGGCGCGCTCCACGTGCGTCTCACCACAGTTGGGCGCGCGGCGCACTCGGCTTATCCAGAGCAAGGCGAGTCGGCCATCGAAAAACTCCTCGACGTGCTCGCGGATGTGCGCCGCATTGACTGGCCCATCGATCCGCTTCTCGGACCGACGACGTGTAACATCGGCGTGATTCAAGGCGGAACACGCCCCAACGTCGTCGCCGACAGCGCCCGCGCCGATCTTCACGTACGCTTGGTGACCGCTGCCGACACGGTCAAACGCTTGATCGAGAGCGCGGTCGCCGGTCGCGCGGCAATCGAATACGTCGCCGCTTCGCCCGTCGTGCGCACGACGACCGTGGAGGGCTTCGACACGTGCATCGTTCGTTTCGCTACCGATATCCCGCACCTGAGCAATTGGGGGCATCCGCTGCTGCTCGGACCAGGCTCGATTCTGGTGGCGCACACACCACACGAATACGTCGCCAAAGAGGAGTTGCATCGCGCCGTGGAACTCTACATGGAACTGGCGCGTCGGCTGAGCCGCGCCGATTGAAAGCCGGTGGCAGTTTCGCGTATGCTGGCGGGCCGAAGCATAAGCGGTTTCAATGACCATGTTAAGATTTCGTTAAACGACCGGGATGAAGATCGCACTGATCGGTTACGGCAGAATGGGCAAGCTCGTCCAAGCGCGCGCGCACGCGCGCGGGCACGAAACCGGCATCGTCGCGACTTCGCGCGATGGCGCGCTGGCGGCGACGGAACTGGCGGCACGCTTGCGCGATTACGCAGTGGCGATCGACTTTTCCGTCGCCGAAGCGGTGCTGCGCAACGTCGAAGCGTGTGCGCTGGCGCGCGTACCTTTGGTTGAAGGGACCACCGGTTGGGGCGCGCAATCGGACGAAGTCCGACGTACCGTCGAGCAATACGGCGGGGCGCTCGTCTACGGCGCGAACTTCTCCGTCGGTGCCAACCTCTTCTTTCGCCTCGTCGCCTATGCGGCCGATCTGTTCGCCGCTTTTGCTGACTATGCCCCGTTCATCGAAGAAGCGCACCACGCGCGCAAACGCGATGCGCCGTCGGGCACAGCGCTCAAACTACGCGAGCTCCTCGCGCGACGCTGGCCCGCCGAAACCATCTCCGTTGCGGCGACGCGCGCCGGGCACATTCCGGGGACGCATCGCGTCGGGTTCGATGCGCCCGACGATCAGATTCTGCTTCAGCACGAAGCGCGCACGCGCGAAGGTTTCGCCGCTGGCGCACTGTTGGCGGCGGAATGGATCGCCGCGCGCCGACAAGGGATCTATGAATTTTCCGATTTGATGGATCATCTCATCAGTGAAAGGAGGAGATAGAAGATGACGATCAAGGTCGATTGGCTGCGCGGCTGCGCGACGGCGCTGGTGACACCTTTCCGCCAAGACGGCTCCGTGGACGAAGATGCGCTGCGACGCTTGGTCGAACGCCAGATCGCGGGCGGCGTGCGCCTTCTTGTGCCCTGCGGGACGACGGGCGAATCGGCCACCATGACCGAGG
>CAKZOF010000742.1 GCA_937135995.1 uncultured Pyrinomonas sp. | reverse complement strand
ACGCAGCGTTTCGACCTGTAGCCGCAGTTCGGCGACATCGCGTTCGGCACGGTCGGCCTGCGCGCGCATCTCGGTCCATTCGGCGACGACCAAGACGAAAGCGACGAGCGAGACGAGCGCGACGCTCACTGCAACCGCCCACGGCAACGCCCGGTTGCGAAAAGGTTGGCTGGCGAGATTGAGTTCGGTGATCACCGTCCGCTTTGATCGAGCCTCGGTCTAGCGGCTCCGAAATTCAAGCATAGCGTCTGAAAGGGACGGGCGCAACCGACCCCGCGCGGAAAATTACACGCCGCAGCAGCGGCCACCGTTGCAAAAGTCGGCGAGAGACGCATGATCACCTCACCTTGCTTCGCCGAGTGGCTCGAACTGCGGAAGATCGCGTCACTCATCTCGCTACCTGCCGCTTTCTTTTGCGGTCGCCACTTGCCGGCAACGCCCCTCTTGAAGAAAGCTGCCCCAGAGTAGCCTCGACGCTTGAAAGCGCACGCAACATCGAGCGCAGGCTGTTCCTGAAGAAAGCTACCCTTGCGGCCGATGGCTGCGGTCGCTTCGACTAAAGCGACGGTGGTTCAGCGAGCGCGGGGCCTGCAACGATTTTGTCGCAACGAGCTAACAGTTTTGTTCGATGCCGCTCGATCAGCAAGCCGTCTGCTTGTCGTGCCCGCCGCGCTCTTCTTATAATTCGGACTTAGCGCGAAGAATCTTTGACAGGAGCCAAGAGGCGTTGAGAGCTGATCCGGTTTCAACTTCCGACAGGAACAGAAAGCTTTCGGTTGAGCGCATTGCGACGGCGCGGCTGCCGACAGCGGTGGGCGAGTTCATGGTAGCCGGTTACCGGTCTTTGACCAGCGATGAAGAGTTCGTCGCCCTGTTCAAGGGCGACTTACGCCCCGAGGTGCCGACGCTCGTGCGCATTCACTCGCAGTGTTTGACGGGCGACGTCTTCGGCTCGAAGAAGTGCGATTGCGGGCAGCAGTTGCAACGCGCCATGGAGTTGATCGAACGCGAAGGGCGCGGCGCCATCGTCTATCAGTTGCAGGAGGGGCGTGGCATCGGCATCCTGAACAAGATTCGCGCTTACGCCCTGCAGGATCAAGGGGCCGACACAGTGGAAGCGAACGAACGGCTCGGCCTCGGCGTCGATTTGCGCGAGTACCGGCAATGTGCCGAGATCCTGCTCGATCTCGGGCTGCGGCGTGTGCGCGTGATGTCCAATAATCCGGCGAAGATACGTGCGCTCAGGCGCGCCGGGCTTGAGGTCGTCGAACGCGTGCCGCTCGAAGTCGAACCGCACGAAGCGGCCATGCACTACCTGCGCACCAAAAAGCACAAGATGGGACATCTGTTCGAATCCCTCCCATAGCGTCCACCCAACGGGCGCGCACTCTGTGGGTTGTTGAATCGAGTTCGCTGGGGGCTTCGCTCGAGCGCGAGAGCCTCGCCGCGTTCTGCGGCGATTTCGCGCCGCGCTGCCGCTTGCGGTATGCTTGGAGGCGTTCGTGTCACGATGGACGAGGAGGATCCGAAGCTTGGCCCCGCGTATAGGCTTTCATGCGCCGATCGCCGGTGGATTGCACAAAGCGTTGCTGCGCGCAAAAGAACTCGATTGCACGGCGGTGCAGATCTTTTCACGCAATCCGCGCGGGTGGACGGCGCGCCCGTTGTCGGCTGAAGAGATCGAGCTTTTTCACCGAACGCGACGCGAAACGGGCATCTCTCCGGTGGTCGTTCACGCCAACTACCTGATCAACCTCGCGGCAGCCGATGCGGCAGTGCGCGAGAAATCCATCGCCGCTTTTCGCGAAGAGGTCGAGCGCGGCATCCTTCTGGGAGCCGATTACATCGTCGTCCATCCGGGAAGCGCCCGCGGCGCGTGCGAAGAGGACGGAATCGAAACATGCGCCGCGAGCCTGCGCACCGCGTGCAAGGGACTGAAGCTCGGTTCGCTTCGCATCCTCGTCGAGAACACCGCCGGGCAGGGCGATTGCATCGGGCACCGGTTCGAGCACTTGCATCGAATCATCGAGCTTTGTCCCGAACTCGAACT
>CAKZOF010000741.1 GCA_937135995.1 uncultured Pyrinomonas sp. | reverse complement strand
GCGATCCGAGACGCTCATCGCAGCTTGTCCCCGAGGAGGAATTCGAGGGCTTGATCGAGCCGGATGTGCGTGCCGCGCGCGCCGGGGCGGAGTCGGCGCGGAGCGAACTCGCGGAAGCGGAACCGTCCGCTTGCCCAATCCTCGGGCTCGGGCAGGCCCTCCGGGATCTCGCCGGGAAACAAGACGGTCTCGCGCGGCTCGTCTTTCAGGCGGCCGCGCACGCAAGACAGCAGCTGCCCTTGATGCTCGATTCGCACGACCTCGGTGCTGCGAACCGCGGCAAGGGCCAAGAACTCGGGGACCAGCCCCTCGAAGCGAGCCGCGCGTCCGGCGGGTGCCACCAAGAGCTCGAGGAGCTGGCGAAGCGCGGCGTGTTGCGAGGGTGCCACGTGGTCGGCCTTGCTCGCCGCGAAGAGCAGGCGATCGATCCGCGGCGCGAAGAGCCGGCCGAGCAGGCCCGTGCGCCCGTATCGGAAACTCTCGACCGTAAGGCACAGGGCCCGCTGCGTATCGGCGAAATGGGCCGGCCCTCGGTTCAAGCAGGTGAGCAGATCGACGAGAACGATCTGCCGATCGAACAGGCAAAAATGCTCGTCGTAGAACCGCCGAACGACGTCGTTGCGGTAGCGCTCGAAGGCTTCGATCACCTTCGCCCGCAGGCTCCCCGGGCGCGTCGGCGCCGGCGGAAGGGGAGCGAAACGGGGCGTGGTTGAGCGGCGCGCTGGCATGGTTTGTGCCGGGCGCGGGGCACGTGTGGCAAGGGCGTTGGGGGCGTGGTTTGCTGCTTGGCGGCGTTGTGTGGGCGATGTTTGTGCTTGGCGTGTGGGTGTTTGGCGGGCGCATGTTCGATCCGCTCAACGACGGGGCGAGCAATGCGTTGGAGCGCGTCTACGGCCTTTTCGACTTGGGCATGGGTGCTCTTTACGTTTTGGGTTGGGCGACTGGCGTTGGTTTCGTGGACCGCGCGGAGTTGCCGACGTACGAGTACGGCAACGCTTTTTTGATGGTGGGCGGATTGCTCAACTACCTTGTGATGCTTGATGCTTTCGACACGGGAGCAGGGAGAAAGCCATGATCCACTTTCTGGCGATGGTTTTGTTGGCGGCGTGCGTGAGTGTGGTTTTCGGAGTGGTCGGGCGCGCGACGGCGCGCGAGCAGTGGCGCTATGGCTTACGGGTTTTCGCGGAGTTCGTCGGTGTAGGGCTAGGTTTAGCGTGGTTGCTCTACTGGATCCCGTGATACGCGCATCTGATAACGGCAGTAACAACGAGAAGACGACGAGAAAAGGAGAGAGCCTCCAATCGGGCAAGGTGATGAACAGAGCAGATAACTGATAGCAGCCCTTACTCAAACCTAGAGGGATAGAATCGCCGGGGGACAAAGTCAGTCGGATCGCCCAGCTCACCGTGAGGTTAGCGTGGCGTTGAGGCTGTGTGACAGGTGGAGCCGCTGGCGTAGCGCACAGAGCAAGACAAAACGGAACACCCAACAGGCAGCCAATACTTCGGAGCCGCACCGAGCACCGCGGAGTAATCAAACAAGGCAAGAGAGAGGAGATGGGGGTAGTTGAGACCGAAGCGATCGTGCTGCGAACGTACAAGCTAGCCGACGCCGACAAGATCGTGGTCGCGTTGACACGCGATCGCGGCGTGGTGCGTGGCGTGGCGCGCGGCGCGCGCCGTTTGCGTAGCCGCTTCGGGGCCGGGCTCGAACCATTGACACTGGTCGAGATAGCCTATTTCGAGAAAGAAGGGCGCGAACTGGCAGCGATCAAGCGGGCCGAAATCACGCGGTCGCACTTTGCACTAGCACGCCACACAGGCGCGTGGGAGGCGGCCGAGCGCATGTGCGCGCTGGTAATGGAGTTCCTCCCACCAGGACAAGGGGACGAGCGAGTTTTTCGCCTGTTGCGCGCAACGCTGGGCGCACTGGAAGAGCACCCAGACAGGCACGCGGCAATGGAGCGTTACTTCGAAGTTTGGCTGCTGAGACTGTGCGGATTCTGGCCGGACGTCGAACGATGCGCGGCGTGCGGCCGTGCGCTAGACGGCGAGGCGCGATGGGCACAGGGACGGTTAATTTGCCAGCGGTGTGGCACGGGCACTGCGCTCGACCACGAGACGCAACGCGCGTTGGTGCTGGCTGCGCGACTCGGGCCGGCAGAATGGGCCGAGCGCGCTGGGACAGCACAGGTTGCGCTGTTGACGACGGACGCGCTGGCCCGCGCCCGAGAGCGGTAGGAACTCCGTGAAATCACCGCGGCGGGGACGGATCCAGCCGCAGGAAGACCCAACGTGATCTCTATGCGGCGAGATCTACCAACAATGAGCTTTGTTCGACGCTACGTTCTGGCCGCCGTATTGCCGTATACGGCTTTAGCGACGCTGCTGCTGACCGGGGCGCTGCTTGGGCAGCAGTTGGGGCGCATTGCGGACACGGGGCCGGGGCTAGTGGCTGGGGCCGTGGTGCGGCAACTGCTGCCGGGCGTGCTGCTCTTCACACTCCCCATGGGCACACTGGTCGGCACGTTGGTCGGCTTTGCGCGCATGGCGAGCGATGGGGAACTGACGGCCATGCGCGCCGCTGGCGCAAGCGCGTGGCACACGACCGTGCCAGTGCTGACGCTGGGCGCGCTGCTGGCAGCAGCGACGCTCTACGCGGGGCTCGAAGCTGCACCGGCAGCGGCGCGGCACCTGCGCCGCACGGTAGCGCTGGCCGCGCTCAGAGCCGCCGAAACGCCGGCCGCGCCCCGTTCGTTCAATGCGGCGCTGCCGGGCAAGGTCATATACGTACGCGACGGCGAGGCCGGGCGCTGGGGGCGCGTCTTCATACGCTCGCAAGAGCGCGACGGCACGGTGAGGCTGGTGACGGCGCGCAGCGG
>CAKZOF010000740.1 GCA_937135995.1 uncultured Pyrinomonas sp. | reverse complement strand
TGGCCGAGGCTGCCAGTTCGCGCAGTTCGGCCATGGAGTCTTCGGCTTCCGCCAGCGGTCCGGTGGTCACGCCGACCAGGATCGCCCGGTCGCCGCCGCCAGCCTGCCGCACGGCGCGTCGGTTGCGCGCCATCTCCTCTTCGAGCGAAGAGATGAGCGCGAGGAAATCAACGTTCATCTGCGCGGGCGGGCGCGGTTCAAGGAAGACGAAGTGTTCGGCGCCGTTTTCGCGTAGCCTATCGGCGGTGCTCGGAAGAAGATGG
Source organism: uncultured Pyrinomonas sp. (assembly GCA_937135995.1). GTDB lineage: Bacteria > Acidobacteriota > Blastocatellia > Pyrinomonadales > Pyrinomonadaceae > Pyrinomonas. Next base: position 943 of record CAKZOF010000740.1, on the reverse strand, counting down.
GCGGCATGCACCACGGTCGGCAGCCCCGTTTGCGCATCCACGCCGATGGCGGCCACGAGATCAAGCCGGAGCAGAGCGAGGTCGGTCAAGTCATCTCGTGTCAACGTTTCGCCGCGCAGGTGCGTATGCAGGCAGCGCAGTCCGCGAAAACGCTCCGGTCCGGTGCGCACACGGCGAAAGTCAGGGAGCTCGATCCGGTGTGCGTCGCCAACGATGACATATTCGACGTAACCCTTGCGGTCCACGAGCGCCCCGATCTGGCGGCGCGTCTCGTGCGATAGCTCGGCGATCTGACGCGCGAATTCGGGCGTAACGATCTGCTGCGGCGCGATCCGGCGCTCGTAGAGCTTGGCGATGCGACGCAACTGATTGTGTTTCAGACCAGCGGTGTTGCCGTGTATCTGGTTGATCTTTCGCTCCTCCCTTCACGTTGTCGCGCCCGAGCGCTGGCGCGCGCGCATGTCTCTAGCATCGTTCCAAGTGGCGGTCCGAGATGTGAGCTGAGAAGCGGGCGTCGGTGCACGATCACCGAGTGGCGAGCGCCGGCGGTCGCCGAAAGGCTCGGGCAGCACGTGCTTTTGTGAAAGCGGCTTCGACATTTGGGCCTTGTGCCCGAAATCGGAATTATACCACACCGCTTGCCGCCGCAAACGCCTTTTCGCTGGATCAACGGCGGAGCGAACCGCGGCCCGCCGCGCCACCAGTTCGCCGTCTCCAATGGGGGCCTGCGCAAACTCGACCGGGGCCTCGTCGTTTAGCGCGCTGGTGTGGTCTCTTGGTGGCGACGGTCGCGGCAGAAGCATGCGGCGATCAAGCGCGCGGCGGCTTCCGGGCTGCAAACGGCGTGTTGGACATCGCTTGCGCGCCCGTCGTATGATGGATCTTCGCTTCTTTTCGAATGGATCAGACGCGTGTTGGCGAAAGGGCATGAGCGAAGCAGGAA
>CAKZOF010000739.1 GCA_937135995.1 uncultured Pyrinomonas sp. | reverse complement strand
ATTTCGTGCGGATCATCGAAAGAAGATACCTGGAAAGTCCGGATTCGCGTCTGGCCGATCCGCTAAAGCCGTATGCGTGGATGACGACGCCGGAGGAGTTGGCCGGAGCCAAGCTCGACGCTTTCGAGATCATGCGGCGCGTTGGTTTCAGCGAGGATGACATCGGATGGTATCGCGCCAAAGGCAAAGTCGGCGCCGACTTCGCGCTGGCGATCGTCGAAACTGACAAGACCAACGGGCGCACTGTGCCAACGTGGGACGAGGTGATCAAAACGGCGAAGAGCATGTTGCCGGAATACTCGCGGAAGCCGGATGAGTTCTGGGAAAAAGTCAAGAACCTCGACTACAAGCGCGTATCAGAGGAACTGAGGGATCTCAAAATCGATTCACGCAGCGAAGAGGGCGACGCCAAAGCGCGTTTCGAAGAGTACGCCAAAAGCAAAGGATTGGAGAGCGATGTCATTCGGGCAAGAAAGTTGATCGAGGATAAGGTCGGGGCGAACAAATACTTCACTGGCGACGGTCGTACGGCGCGAGTCGATGGCCGCAACGATGGCTACGGCGTGCGTGAGTTTTTCATCGAGAACGATCCGGTGGAAAGTCTCAAGCCCAACGTCTTCGTGCCGCTTCAGGAGCGGCACCTCACTCAGGTCGAACAGGTCAGACGGTTGCCAACGATTCCGGAGAATCCGCTGCGGCTCGGTCGAGAGTCGCGCGGTGGAGCGGTTGCCGGCGCGGTGTTCTCTGCCGCGACGAGTTTGTCGCAAGTTTTCGATCGAGCGCAGCAGGACGACTACGCTGGCGCAGCAGTCACGTTCGCTGCCAACGTCGGGGTGGGCACGCTGGTCGGCGGGTCGAGCGCAGCGGGCGAGCGTCTCATCGGAGATGTCGCGGAAAGAGCGCTCGAACGGACCGGCTCGCAGTTGTTCAGCAGCACGGCTCGACAGATCGTCGGGCGCGCCGTCGGTTCATCGGTGGTCGGCGGCTTGGTCAACGGCGGGTTCGCCGTTCACGATCAGTGGGAGAACTTGCAGAACCCGGCGACGCGGTCGAAAGCGATCGGGACGATTGCAGGCCAGTTCGGCGTCGGACTCGGCGCTGGACTGGCGGGCGCGGCGGCAGGTGCCGCCATCGGCAGCGTCATCCCCGTAGGCGGAACCATCGTTGGCGCTGTGGTTGGATTCGCCGTCGGCGTGGGCGCTGGTCTGCTGGCGGACATGGGGCTGCGCGCCATCGGCACCGACCAAGTGATCGCCAATGCGGTCACTTCCACCATCGACAACACGTCGCAAGCGATCGCAAGCGTCAGCCAAACCGTCAGCAACGGGTTCAACGATGCCAAGAAGGCCGTCGGCGATTTCGTCAGCAACCCGGTCGGCAAGCTGGCGTCGATCTTCGGTTGAACCGATGTTGGCGATCAAGGCTTCGAGCCCGTCGGCCTGTTGGTGACGGGCTCGAAGCCCGTTCATTGCCGTGACTGGAATCGACTCGTTCAGCACGTAATGCCGGTCTGTGGAGCAAGTCTATGGAGATCAATTGAGCCCAAGCATGGACGAGCGGGGTTCATGCGCTGGGCCGGTTCCGGCGAGAAACTGCTAATGAGTTCACACATAGGCGGGCGGCGGTGGTAGTAGTCTCGAAGCGCTCTTGTTGAAAGCGAAAATACTTGAAGAACGAGGCAATACTCGGAATCTTCCGGCGAGACCGGCATGGTTGGCGAATGCAGGAGAGCTGACTAAGATGAACGGGAATTGAAGCGTGATTTATGCTCCACCATCGCGCGTCACGGGGGATGTGGAGGAAGAGCAGATATGGAGTTTCGAGCCAATGACTGGCGGTCGGTGCTTCCCGAAGGATGGGAGGATCGTTCGTTGATCACCATCGTCGGCGCGACCGGACCATCCGGCATTGCAGCGAACATCGTCGTCACGCGCGAGCCGGTGGACGCAAGAACCAGCATCGAAGAGTACGCAGCGCAGCAGAAGCAAGTGTCTTTCGAGCAGTTTCCAGACTTGGAGGTGCTGGACGAGCGCGCGACGCGGCTCAACGGGGCGCCCGCTTACCAGCGTTTGCAGCGGATAGGGTGGCAGAACCGGACGCTGCAGCAAGCGCAGACGTTTGTATTGGGGCGTGGCGCGGTGTATGTGATCACATGCACGGCCGCCGTGGATGAGTTCAACGCGGCGATTCCGGCCTTTCGTCAGTTTACGGAGAATTTTCTGCTAGAGGAGCGCTGAGCAGAGAGGTTCGCTCTTCGGCACACGTCGCGCCAGTCGTGCGGCGGGAGATCGGGGACGGCGTTTTCATCCGAGACACGAGCCGTCACAAACTTTCCCGGGAGATGGCGACGCGCAG
>CAKZOF010000738.1 GCA_937135995.1 uncultured Pyrinomonas sp. | reverse complement strand
GTTGGTGATGTCGAGTTCTGTCTTGGCGGCGTTCTCTTTGAAGAAGTTAATCGCCTGCTCGCGCGTCCAGCGCATGTAGTGCATCCCCGTATCGACGACGAGACGCACAGCGCGCCACATCTCGTAGGTCAGTTGCCCGAACTTCGCATACGGATCGTCGTAGAGGCCCATATCATCGCCAAGCGATTCAGCATAAAGGCCCCACCCTTCGATGAACGCCGTGTATCCGCCGTAGCGCCGGAAGTTGGGCACTTCGCCCAACTCTTGCGCGAGCGCGATCTGCAGATGATGGCCGGGCACGGCTTCGTGCAAGCTGAGCGCCATCATCTCGTATTTGGGGCGCGTCTCCGGCTTGTAGAGGTTGACGTAGTAAGTGCCAGCGCGCGAGCCATCGGCCGCCGGACGTTGATAATATGCGGTGGTCGTATCGGGCGCGATCTTCTCCGGAATGGGTTCGACGCCGTACGGCATGCGCGGCAACCGACGAAAGACTTTGACCAGATGCGGATCGATCCGCTTGGCCGTCGCACGATACGCCGTCAGCAACTCTTCCGGCGTTTTGTAGTAGAAACGCGGATCGGTGCGCAGGAACTGGAAGAAATCCTGCAGCGAGCCTTTGAACCCAACCTGGTCCATGATCCGCTGCATCTCGGTCCGAATGCGCCGGACTTCGCTAAGGCCCAGTTCGTGAATCTCGCGCGGCGTCAGGTTGGTCGTCGTGTAACGACGCGCGAAATAGGCGTACATCTCTTCGCCGTTTGGAAGCTGCCAGATGCCGACCTGCTCGAGCGACGCGGGCAAGTATTCACCGACGAAGAACTCTTTGAACTTTTTGAACGATGGAATGATGTTCTCGGCGATCGCTTGGCGTGCCGCTTGCGCAAGTCGCGCTTGCTCGGCCGACGGGATCGAACTGGGGAAACGTCTGAAAGGTTTGTAGAACGGACTTTCTTGCGGGTCGGCGACGATCTGTTTGTCGATTTGCGCCGGAATGCGCTGCATGATCACTTTGGGGAGCAACATGCGCGCGCGGATGCCTTCGCGCATGAGCGCGATCGTCTGGTCCATGTAGCGTGGGAAGCTGCGCAACCGCGCGATCCAATCCTCGTAATCCTTGACCGTCGCGAACCTGAGCGAATCGGCGAGTTCATCCGCCGTCTGGATTCCACCGCGCTGATTGAGCGGGATCAAGTACCATTGGTACTTGAAGCCTTCGACATCGGTTTCGTATTCTCGTTTGAACAGATCGTAGTTCAGCTGGTCTTGCGGCGAAAGCTGGCTCCGATCGATCTTTGCCAACCGCGCGAGCACCTCTTTGCTGTGTTCATATCGCCGTTGAATCGCCTCCAAGCTGAGATCTTCCCACCGGTCGTTCCAGCGCCGATCGCCGAGCAACGACGCCCACGTCGGGTTCTGCTCCATGCGGTAGTCCCACTCGGCGGCGAAAAGATCGTGCAGGGCTTTGGCCGCGTCGCTGGGCTGCTGTGCTGCTGCAAACGACGAAAAGAACAGGACGAGAGCGATGGACAACAAACGTACCCGCATTCATTCCTCCTCGAAATTGCTCCGCATAAAGAGATCTACACCGAGCATACAATAGGATGGGGCGGCAACACCAAAACGGCGGCCTCGCTGCCGGGGTTTCCTGGAGCGACGCGCCGCTTATCTTCGCGCCGCAAGGGCTGATATACTTTGTCGGGCGCCCGACGCCAGAGCAACAATCAGGTACTGATCGAGCATCACACGGACCGAATGGGGTTCGAAAACAAAAACGAAGCTATGAGAAGCGCGATCCGACCTTTTTCCGCCCCGGTTCGCATGAGGGCACATGGACGCCAGGGAACGAACTTCGTGACGAGCGCGATGACACGAGCTTTCGTCGTCCTCCTCTGCTTCGCCGCGCTGGGAACGGCTCAACAACAGCCCGTCAATCAAGGGCAGCAAGACGTCGAGAAGGTCTTCATCCGTCGCGTCCGCTTGCCCGTGACCGTGCTCGACAAAAAGGGGCAACCCGTGGTCGGACTGAAGCAGACGGACTTCATCGTGCTCGAAGACAAACAACCGCAGCAGATCGAAAGCTTCGCCGAGAACAGCGAATCGTTGCCGCTCTACATCGCCGTGTTACTCGACACGTCCGCGTCGACCGCCGGCAAGCTGAAGTTCGAACAAGAAGCGGCGCTCAACTTCATCTACACCATCGCGCGACCGCGGCGCGACAAGGTGGCCTTCGGAACTTTCGACGACGAAGTGCGGCTCCTGCAAGATTTCACGGACCGCTACGATCTGGTCGATAAAGCCATTCGCAGCATCAAGAAGCCGGGAACGCAAACCGCGCTCTACGATGCTGTCTGGCAG
>CAKZOF010000737.1 GCA_937135995.1 uncultured Pyrinomonas sp. | reverse complement strand
TTCATTCCGCAGCAGTTCGCCAATCCGGCCAACCCAGCTTTTCACGAACGGACCACCGCGCAAGAGATCATCGAACAGATGGACGGGCGCATCGATGCCGTCGTGCTCGGCGCCGGCACGGCGGGCACGTTCACCGGCGTGGCGCGCGCCGTCAAAAAGATCAACGCGCGTGCGCTGTGCGTGCTGGTCGAGCCACAAGGTTCCATTTTCGGCGGCGGTCCACCCGGAGATCACAAAGTCGAAGGCATCGGACAATCGCAATTCGTCCCGCCCGTGCTTGACTGGAACGTCGTCGACGAGATCATCATGATCACGGACGAAGAGGCGTTCGCGACGGTGCGCGCGTTGGCAGCTACCGAAGGCGTCCTGTGCGGCGGCTCGAGCGGCGCGGCAGCCGCCGCGGCGCGCCGCATCGCCGAACGGCTGGGCGAGGGCAAACGCGTCGTGACGCTCTTTCCCGATGGAGCCGAACGCTACATGAGCCAAGGCATCTTCGATTAAAATTCGCAGCGGAGTCGGTTCCGGCGGGCGCGGTTCTTCGTGCACTCCGGAGACCAAGCTTTCTGCTCTTTACGAATCGTCGGCAGGATTTTCGCATCATGGGATTTTCAACCACGGCCATTCACGCGGGCAACGAACCGGACCCGACGACGGGAGCGGTCACCGTGCCCATCTATCAAACGTCCACCTTTGCGCAGCAAGGTCTGGGCAAACATAAAGGTTATGAGTACGCGCGCACCAAAAACCCGACACGTTCGGCGCTGGAGCGAAATATCGCCGCGCTCGAGGGCGGGCGCTTCGGCTTCGCGTTCGCTTCCGGCATGGCGGCCATCGATGCCGTGCTCCGGTTGGTCCGTAGCGACGAGCACGTCATCGTTTCGGACAACACCTACGGCGGGACGTTTCGCCTCTTCACGCGCGTGCTGGCCGACTACCGCATCGATTTCAGCTTCGTCGACACGACCGATCCGCGCAACGTCGAACGCGCCGTGCGCGACGACACGCGCCTGATCTTCGTCGAAACGCCGACCAATCCGGTGATGGCCGTGACGGACCTGCGCGCCGTCTCCGACATTGCACATGCGGCGGGCGCCATCGTCGTCTGCGATAACACGTTCATGTCGCCCTATCTGCAACGCCCGCTGGAGTTCGGCGTCGACATCGTGGTCCACTCGACGACCAAATACCTGAACGGCCATTCGGACGGTGTGGGCGGCGTCGTTGTGCTCGATGACGAAGAACGAGCCGAACGCCTCGGTTTCATCCAGAACAGCGTCGGCGCGATCCTTTCGCCCTTCGATTCATGGCTGGTGCTGCGCGGGACAAAGACGCTCGCCCTTCGCATGGCGCAACACGACCGCGCCGGACGCGCCGTAGCCGCTTTTTTGGATGAGCATCCGAAGGTGCAACGGGTTTACTACACGGGGCTGGCATCGCACCCGCAGCATGAACTGGCCCGAAAACAGCAGCGCGGATTCGGCGGCATGGTCTCGTTCGATGTCGGCTCGCTCGAACGGGCGCGCACCGTGCTTGAATCGGTCCGACTCTGTACGCTGGCCGAAAGTCTTGGCGGCGTCGAAACGTTGATCTCGCACCCGGCGACGATGACACACGCCTCGGTCGCACCGGAAGCGCGCGCGCGGCTCGGCATCACGGATGGATTGGTGCGCATCTCGGTCGGCTTGGAAGATGTCGAAGACATCATCGCCGACCTCGACCAAGCTTTGTCGCGAATCGCTTGAGCTGAGTGGAGGAGCGTCGACTGGCACAAGCGACCGAGCGCACACGGCGCGCGCGCGAGTTGACTGCCCCCCTTTCGCGATCGCTTGGCAGTGGCGGAGTCGTGTGAAAGAATCGCACTCGCGCGTTTTTCGCCGACAGTTTTCACATGATCGCAACGGTAAGCGCTAAAACCGACACGGGCCGCGTCCGACGCGGCAACGAGGACAACTACCTCATCCTTGACGTGGCGACGGGCCGCGCGTGGACGGCGACGCAAGAGCAACTGCAGCCGCTTCGCTTCGAGATCGGCGCGGGCGGATTGGTCGTCGCCGTGTCCGACGGCATGGGCGGCGCGCTGGCGGGCGATGTCGCCAGCCGCATGGCCGTCGAGGCGGTGCGCGAGATGATCACGTCTTCGCCCGCGCAACGGACGCTCACTGAAGCTTTGCGCGATGCGGTCATCTACGCCAATCTCGTCATTCATCATCGCAGCGTTGCCGATCCGCGCTGCAACGGCATGGGAGCGACTTTCACCGGCGCGGCGGTGGAAAGCAGCGGTCAACTCGGATTGGTCCAGATCGGCGACAGTCGCGCATATCTGATCCGCGGCGACCGGATCGGCTTGCTCACGCGCGATCAATCGCTCGTCCAGAACTTGATCGACACCGGAAAGATCTCGGAAGAAGAGGCGCGAACGCACATCTTCCGCAACGTCATCCTCCAAGCGCTCGGCGCGGAGCGCGAAATCCGGCCGGTGACGAGCCGCGTCGCGCTGCGCAACGACGACTTGCTGCTGCTGTGCAGTGACGGTTTGTCGAACAAGTTGCAAGCCGAGGAGATGCGCGATCTGTTGCGCGAAAATTGGGATGATCTACGCGCGGCGTGCGAAAAGCTCGTGATTTGTGCCAACGAACGCGGCGGCGAGGATAACATCACGGTGGTCACCGTCCGCTTCACCGGCGATGATCTTCCCGCCGCCGATTCGTCCGAGATCGTCGTCGAAACGCTGCCGCTGCCGGATGCACCGGACGAAACGACGGAAGTTCCTTGAGTCTCGCGCTCTTCAAAACGAGCGACACCTTTCCGTTGTCGTCGCTCGCAACAGGCAAGCCCGATCAATCTTTGTGGCCCTCGGTGAGTTCGGCCCGGCGCCACTCGGGCAATGCATCGAGGCGGCGCACGTAGATCGAAGCCCCTTGCACGCGCTCGACCACCACTCTCTCGCCCGCTTGCAGAGGCGCTTCGCCTTCCACCGGATAGGCCGTCCAGACCGAACCGTAAACCTTCACGGCCCCTTCGTTGAGCGCGCCGTGGCTGGCGACCACCACGGTGCCGACTTTGCCGGGTAGCGCGTCGACGCCGGTCTTGATCCCGGAACCGTCATCTTCGCGGACGAAGTAGCGGGCGAAGATCGTGCGCGAAGCCGCCGTCAGCGCCGCCGAAACCAGCAGAAAGATGACAAACTGCGCGACGTACCCGAACCCGATGATGCTCGTAAAGGCCGCCGCCAGCGCGCCGATGCCGAACCAGAGGAGGACGAAGCCGGGAGTGAAGATCTCGGCAATGATCAGGATCAAACCGAGCACCGTCCACAATATCCACGCTAGATCGTTCATCGTTCTTCCCGTGCGCTTCCGAATTTAAGTCGCGTGATCGCCCCGCTCGGAATCAAACTTCGGCACCGGCCATTCATCCACGCCGCCCGCTTCGAGCAAAGGCACACGGTCGCTGCGCGTCAACCTTTGAACAAGTTCTTCAACACGAACCAGACGTTGGCCGGACGTTCCGCCAGACGGCGCATGAAGTACGGATACCAATGTTTGCCGTACGGTACATAGACGCGCACATTGTAGCCTTCGCGCGCCAACTTCTCTTGCAGATCGCGCCGGACGCCGTAAAGCATCTGAAACTCGAATGCGTCCCTGCCGATGCCTTGGCGCTGCGCATAGTCGATGGTCGCGGCGATGATCTTTTCGTCGTGCGTCGCGATGCCATGGTAGATGCCGCTTGATAACAATATCTGCATCAGACGGATGAAGTTCCGGTCCACCTCGCGCTTGTCGGGGAAAGCCACTTCAGGCGGTTCGTTGTACGCTCCCTTGCAGAGCCGAATGCGCGCAGGCAGTTTCAGCAGGTCCAGC
>CAKZOF010000736.1 GCA_937135995.1 uncultured Pyrinomonas sp. | reverse complement strand
ATTCTTTTCCCTCTATTCTATCTTCTCTTGTTTTAGATCAGCTGGAGAGCGTCAGGTTAGCCAGCCTCAAATATTTCCCTGGCCAGTCTTTGTCTCAGGTTTCATCTGGGATTCGTGGGTGCAGACTCAAGATACGATAGCAGGAATCACCAAGATCGCCGTTAAAAGAGGGTCTATGACCGGAGAGGTTACGCTCGCCCCTTCGATGCGGGTCGTCTTGACGATTGCGCGCAACACTTTCCGCGAACACGTGCGCGATCGCGTCTTTATCAACCTTGTGCTGTTTGCCCTTTTGATGATCGGAGCCGCGCTCTTTTTGGGAGAACTCTCGGCAGCCCAAGAGACGAAGATCATCATCGACTTGGGATTGAGCGCGACCCTTCTGATCGGAACCTCGATCGCCATCCTCTTAGGCGTCGGACTCGTCTCGAAAGACGTCGAACGGCGTACGCTTCATACCGTTCTAGCGCGGCCCATCAGCCGCAATCATTTCATCGCGGGCAAGTATTTAGGCTTGTGCGTGACGCTCGTCGTCAACGTGCTGGCCTGCGCCGCAGGGTTTGTTGTCGTGCTCGCACGGCAAGAACTAACCGCGACCCAAAGCCTGCAGGTCGCTCTCGCTTCCGCGCTCATCTTTTTGGAACTGACGACGATCGTTTCGCTCGCCATGTTCTTCTCCACTTTTTCGACGCCCGCGATGTCGGCCCTCTTCTCTTTCGCTTTGGTGCTCATCGGCCACTTCAACGCGGAACTCGCCGCGCTCGGCCATCAATCGCCGAACATCGCCGCGCGCGTCGTGCTCGATGCTCTTTACTACCTGCTTCCCAACTTCGACCGTTTCTCCTCGACCGCAACCGACATTCTTGCGGCAAAGATCACCGGGCGGCAGGTCTTCGCTGCCGCGCTCTACTCGCTCGCATACGGATGCGCGCTCGTCGCCGCCGCCGCCTGCGTCTTCGCCCGAAAAGATCTCAGGTAGGGAGCACAGAACACCATGGATCAGAACTCAGAACAAAGAATTTAGTTAGTAATGACGAAGATGCGTGACCTTTGCACCGCAGAGCGAATCGCCCAAGGTTGAATAGTCGAGGTCACCGGGCGACACCCGAACAGGATCGCGAACGCGGCGGAGCAGCAACATGCTCGCAAACACGGACAGGCAAGCGGTGAAAAGTCTCTTCCTAGTCATCACGATCGTCGGTTTAGCTATTTCGGCGGCTCTTCAGTACGCGAGCCGGGACGAAATTTTGCGCGCACAACACTCGTCCGATGAAGAGACTTTCAGCATCGAACCGCACAAACTCGTTCCCCTCGTGCCGCGCCCCCTTCGCGGCGTCGTCGCCGATTGGTACTGGATGAGCGCGCTTCAGCACGTCGGGAGCAAAGTCCTTGAACATGGCGGTCTCGCGCGTGTCGAGGATCTTTCGGCGTTGAACTTACACCGGTTGGCGCCTCTGCTTGAGGCGGCGGCTGAATTCGATCCGCGTTGGACGGCGCCTTACGAATACGGCGCGGTCGTGCTCGCGGCAGTGGATGCGGAAGCCGCCATCAACCTCGTGCAAAAAGGCATCCGGCACCGCCCCGAAGATTGGCGGCTTCGACATCACCTCGGTTTCATCCTCTGGCAGCAGGGGCGCTTCGGCGAAGCGAGCGCCGCTTATGAAGAAGGAGCGGCACTGGCGGGTGCTCCCCGGTGGATGCGCATGATGGCCGCCGAAATGGCCCGTGCAGGTGGATCGAGCGCGACGGCGCGCGCCGTGTACGCGCGACTCCACGAAGAATCGCAGGACGATCAAGTCAGACGACTCGCGCTTCTCAAACTCATGGCCTTGCGCGCCACTGACGAGATGGACGCGCTGCGCGCGGCGGTGCGCGCATCTACCGCTCGACTGGGACGCTCGCCGAACGCTTGGCACGAAATCTCGGTGGAACTTACACGCGCCGCAATTGATCTCGAACGACGAGCGGACGCTGGCTTCCCGGCAGAGTCGGAATGGCTGCGAAACGTCGCACGTCCTGCGATCCGGCTCGACCGCGAGGGCGCGCCGGTCGATCCAACAGGCTTGCCGTACATGTTGAAAGATAGCGACGTCGTCATTGATCCCAGATCCGAACTCTTTTCGGCGGTCATGCACTGGTCTCACAACACGCCGTGAACGATGATGAATGACCGGCGAAGGGCCGGTCCCCATTGCGTCGGTCGGAAGAAGACGCAAAGCGCGGTGAGCGTCGATTTCGAAAAGCGCAGGCGTCGGAAGCAGCAGACGCCGTCGAAGAGGTGAACCAAGGTGAACGCCATCGAAACGGAGAATTTAACCAAAGAATACGCGAGTGGCCTCGGGCCGTTTCGCCGTGTGCGGCGTGCGCTCGACCGATTGACGCTCGCCGTCGAGCCGGGCGAGTGCCTGGCCTTTCTCGGCGCCAACGGCGCGGGGAAATCCACCACGATCAAGATCATCGCGGGATTGGTCCGCCCGACCGCGGGGCGCGCGCGCATCATGGGTCGCGACGTCGAGGACCCGCGCGCCCGCCGGTCGCTCGGGTACCTTCCCGAACAACCAAATTTCTACGAACACCTAACGGCGTTGGAACTGGTCGAGATGTCGGCTCAACTGCTGGGGATGGATCGGAAGCGGGCGCGGTCGAGCGCCGAAAGCGCGCTCCACAGAGCGCGACTCGCTCCCGAACACTGGCCGAGACGACTCCGCCACTTCTCCAAGGGGATGCTGCAGCGCGTCGGACTCGCGCAAGCGCTCGTCGGCGACCCGCAAGTAGTCATCCTCGATGAACCGATGTCGGGACTCGATCCCTTGGGGCGGCGCGACGTGCGCGATCTCCTCGCAGAGTTGCGCGCGCGCGGCACAACCGTCTTTTTCAGCACGCACATCTTGGCCGATGCAGAGGCGCTCGCTGATCGCGTCTGCGTTATCGAACGCGGATCGTTGAAATTCCTCGGGGCGGCGAGCGATCTACAGTTGCGCGTCGCCCGCTCAACTCCAATGGAACTGGTCTTCGCAACGGAAGATGCCAGAAGCTTAAGCGCCACGCTACGCACCGCAGGCTACGCGGTGACCGAGACGGCGACGAGCGTGCGCCTGCGGGTTGCGTCGGAAGCGGATGTGGACTCGGTGCTTGCGCTTGCACGCACCAAGCGCGCGCGGCTCGTTTCGGTTCACCAAGCAAGCAGTTCGCTCGAACAGTTGTTCGAGGAAGAGCCTCGGCAAGAAGGCTGTTTGCAGGTCTGAGCGGCGGCGCTTTCGAGCGGGCGTAGCCCATGTTAATAATGAAGGCGAGATGCGTAGTTTGCGGGTTTGAGCGACACCTTTGCTTTCAAGCGGCCGCGACGGCAAGTCAAGCGGCGAAAGAGACGATACAACCTCTCGACGAAGCGC
>CAKZOF010000735.1 GCA_937135995.1 uncultured Pyrinomonas sp. | reverse complement strand
CGGTGGTCGCGGCAGCATCCGTGAAGACGATCTACCAAGTGCCGTTGGTTTTTCACGAGCAGGGGCTTGACGATCTCATCATCCAGCGGCTGGCGCTCGGCGAGAAAGCGCGTTCCGAAGCGGATCTGGCACGCTGGCGCGACCTGGTTGCCACGGTGCTCGATCGGACGGCGAGCGAAGTGACCATTGGCGTCGTCGGCAAATACGTCGAACTCGAAGATGCCTACAAGTCACTTCGCGAAGCGCTGACGCACGGCGGGGTGGCGAATCGCCTGCGCGTGCGCGTGCGTTGGATCGAATCCGAAGCGATCACGGAAGAGAACGTCGCTGCCATCTTGCGCGACGTGGACGGCATATTGGTGCCGGGCGGATTCGGGCGGCGCGGCATTCAAGGGATGATCCGCGCCATCGGTTGGGCGCGCCGCTCGCGCACGCCTTATCTCGGCATCTGTCTCGGCATGCAGACGGCAGTGATCGAATACGCGCGCAACGTGTGTGGTTTGACGGAAGCCGATTCGACCGAGTTCGATGCCGAGACGCCCCATCCGGTGATCTTCAAACTGCGAGAACTGGTCGGCGTCGAAGAGATGGGCGGCAACATGCGGCTCGGCGCGTGGACCTGTCGATTACTTCCCGGCACGTTGGCGAGCGCGATCTATGGCGGAGCAAACGCCGTGAGCGAACGCCATCGTCATCGCTACGAATTCAATCCTGCTTACCGCGACGTGCTCGAAAAGGGCGGTCTCGTCTTCAGCGGCGAGTCGGAAGACGGGCGCTTCGCCGAGATCATCGAACTGCCGCGGCGCACGCATCCGTGGTTTCTCGCGTGCCAGTTTCACCCTGAATACAAATCCAAGCCGCTTGCTCCGCACCCGATCTTCGTCGAATTCGTTCGCGCCGCGCACGAGAACCGTTTGCGCTCCGAGCTCGCCGTCGAGCAGATGGCAGCGCACGAAAGTTGAGCAAAGGCCGATGATACAGGAAGAGCCGTTGGTGCCTTTCAGCGTGGGCGAGGTGATCTTCGGTGATGGCCGGTTGACGGTGATCGCCGGGCCGTGCGTCATCGAATCGCGCGAACACGCGCTCATGATGGCGCACGAACTGCAACGCCGCGCGCAGCGCGTCGGGTTAGATTTCGTCTTCAAATCGTCCTTCGACAAAGCGAACCGCTCGTCGCATGAAAGTTTTCGCGGCTTGGGGATGCGCGTTGGATTGGAGATCTTGCGCGCCGTGCGCGAAGAGACGGGTGCGCCCGTGACAACCGACGTGCACGAAACTGTTCAAGTGGAAGAAGTCGCCGAGACGGTCGACATTTTGCAGATCCCGGCCTTTTTGTGTCGGCAGACCGATTTGATCGCCGCTGCAGCGCGCACGGGGCGCGCCGTCAACGTCAAAAAGGGGCAATTCCTCTCGCCCTACGATGCGCGCAACATCGTGCGCAAAGCGCGCGCCGCCGGTTGCACGCGATTGCTCCTCACCGAGCGCGGCGTGACCTTCGGTTACAATAACTTGGTCGTCGATATGCGTTCGTTTCCGATCATGCGTCGGTTCGGCGTGCCGGTCGTCTTCGATGTCACGCACGCGCTGCAACTGCCCGGTGGGTTAGGCCATGCAACGGGCGGACAAGCGGAGTTCATCGAACCGCTGGCGCGTGCCGGTGTTGCGGTTGGCATCGACGCGATCTTTCTCGAAGTCCACAACGATCCGTCGCGCGCGCCGTCGGACGGCCCGAATATGTTACCACTGGAGCGCTTCGAACCGTTGCTCGAGACGCTCTGCGCTGTCCACGAAGCGGTTCGGCGCAGTGCCGCGAGCGCTTGAAAAGCCGCTTCGTGCTCTTCCGGCGCTCTTCGTCGCCGGGCGTTTCCGTCGAACGTACTGAAGAAGCGGCGCGCACGGGCCGCCCGCGAGGTTTCTTCCAAATGATTGCAATGGTCTCACGGGTTTCGTTCTTGGTCGTGGTGTTCGCTCTTTTCGCCGTCCGTTTGCTGGCGCAAGAGGAAGCGCGCGCCGCGTGGCAAGTGTCGCGCTTCGACGTCGCGGCGACGATCTCCGCCGCGCCGCGCGCGCTCGATGTGCGCACGACGATCACCGCACGCAACGTCGGGCAGGGCACGGGACGGACATTCACGGTTCGGTTGAACCCGGCGGCGCAGGTGCGAACGGCCAGCGTCAACGGGGCGAACGCGACCTTTCGCTCGCGCGAAGAGCCGCGCACGAAACTTCAACAGGTGACGATCACTCTTCCCTCGTCGGTCGCGCCCAATCAGACGGTGACGGTGACGGTCGAACACCGGTTGCCGGTGGACCGAAACACAGGGCTAGCGGCCATCTCGCCCGAAGGCGCGCAGTTTCTTCCGCTCTCTTTCTGGTATCCAACTCCCAATACGCCCTATTCGACGCGCGGCGCTGACGTGGCACCCTTTCGGCTGACGGTGAGCGGGACGAACGAACGGATTGTCTCATCTGGGCGCGCTAACGGCAATCTCTTTGAGCAGAGCCTCAACGCGCAGCCGTTTTTCCTCGCCGGACAGTGGGAGACGGTGGAAAGCACCGACGCGCGTGGCATCAGCGCGTGGTTGCTCACCGGTCCGACAGCGGAAGAGCGTCGTGCCGCCGAACGTTTGATCAAGCTGGCGAACTCAGCGCGCGCCTTTTTCCAATCGTTGCTCGGTCCGGCGCCCGACGTACCGCTTCGTCTGGTCGCCGTTCGTCGCGGCGCCGGATTCAAAGATGGCGGCACGTTGTTGCTCGAAGCGGCAGCGTTTCGTCGTCCGAAGACCGATTCGGCGACGGCGCTCTTCATCGCGGAGATGGTCGCTGAGCTGTGGGTTGGCGGCGTTGCGCCAGTGCGCGGCGATGGCGCCAGCGTTGTGCGCGAAGGGTTGACGCGCTACCTGGCGACGCTCTTTCTCGAAAAAGAGTTCGGCAAGGAGACGGCGGATGCCGAACGCGAACGCCAGCGCATCGCCTACGCGCCGCTGGCCCGGCGCGACGGCCCGCTCGCGCAGTCGAACCCGCTCTACGACACACACTTCATCGCTGTGCCCAACAAGGGTGCGATGATCTGGCGACTGGTCGAGCGCGCCCTCGGACGCGACGCTTTCGCCGGCATTTTGCGCACGCAGTTGCAGGCGGAGAACGGGATGACGCTCGCTTCGCTGCGCGCCGCTTTCGTCGAACGCGGTGGAGCACCGCTCAAGGCGTTGCTCGATTACGGACTGGACCAGCCGACCGACATGGACCTGCTCGTCGGGTTGCCGCATCAGCAAAGTGGCGTATGGGTTGCCGCTTTGCGCAACACCGGGCCGATCGACGTCGCCGTGCCGGTGGAAGCCGTCACCGACGGTGGGCAGCGCATTGTCGTTGAAGCGAACGTTCCGGCGCGCGACTTCGGCGAAGCGCGCTTTCAAACGAACACCAAGATCGTGCGTGTCGAAGTCGATCCTGAAAAGCTCTATCCGCAGATCGATTACAGCAACGATGTCGCGCCGCGCGTGCCGACACCAGAAGAAGCGCTTGCCGAAGCGACGCGCCTGTTCACCCGTCAAGAGTACGCTGCCGCCGAAAAGACCGCGCGCGAAGCGCTGCTGCGTGTGCCGCGTGCGCAAGAGTTGCGCATCGTCTTGGGGCGCGCGCTTCTGGCGCAGAACCGCTTGGACGAGGCCGAGCGCGAGTTTCGCGCCGTGCTGGACGAGAAGCTGCCGACTCCGGCGACGCTTTCGTGGGCGAGCTACGGATTGGGCGAGATCGCGGCGCGTCGAGGACAAACAACAGAAGCCGTACAGCGGTTCACCGAAGCCGTGCAGAGCGAAGGTCTGCTTGCCGCCGTGCTCGCCGCGCGTCAAGCGAGGGAGCGCCTCGAATCTTCGCAGAGCGCGCCGCCGGTAGATGAATCGGCGCGAGCCTTTTTCGCTCGTCTGGACGGCGCGATCAGGTCCGGACGCAAGGCGGAGATCGAAGCCTTGATCATGCCGGGCGAACTCGCAACATTCGCCGCTGGCATCGTCGGCACCCAGCCGGAGGTCTGGCAAACACGCCTCATACGGACCGAAAGGCAAAGTGGCGACCGCCTCGTCGCCGAAGCGACGATCACCGTGCGTGCACTCGGGCAAGAGAAGAACGTCTCGGCCGTGCTCGTGCTCGGACGCGCCGGCAACGATTGGCGATTGGTCGAGATCCCGGTTTTCGAGGAACGCTGAGTGCGCGTCGGTCCATCACCGACGCGAAGGCGGCTCGTCGGCTGAGCTATCCTTTGGTTCGACCACGCCTCGTGGAAAAGATCGAAGAGCCGCAAGAAAGACAAAGTGGTTCTCGCTGACCCAACGATGGCTTCCTCTTCGCACCTCAAGCGAGCCGCGCGCATCCGTCTGCTCTTGATGGATTGCGACGGCGTGCTGACCGACGGACGCATCCATCTCCTTGATGATGGAAGCGAGATGAAATCCTTTCACGTGCGCGATGGACAAGGACTAGCCCTTTGGCATCGCGCGGGCGGCCTGTCAGGCGTGGTCTCCGGGCGCGCGTCGCTGGCGCTCGAGGTGCGCGCGCGCGAGCTCGGCATCCACTTTGTACGTCAGGGGGTCGGCGACAAGGTCGCGGCTTTCGAATCTTTGCTCGCCGAAGCAAACGTGTGCGCCGCAGAGGTCGCATTCATCGGCGACGATCTTGCCGATGTACCGCTGATGCGGCGCGTCGGTTTTGCCGTCGCTGTTGCCGATGCGTGCATCGAAGCGCGACGTGCGGCGCACCATGTAACCAAAAAGGCGGGCGGGCACGGGGCTGTGCGCGAGCTGATCGAGCTGTTGCTGCGGGCGCAAAAGAAGTGGCGATTGTTGGTCCCTCGTTGATGCAAAGCGGCGCGAAGAGTATGGCTCGCCTTTGTGTCGGACCTTTCGCCAACCGTCTTCGCCAACACGATGAAGCGGAAGAGAGCTTGAGTTTCGACTTAGTCCGGTTCCCGTCAAGTTCGATCGCATCGAAAAGCTTAAGGAGCACTACTGGCTGGGTGCCGTTTCAGTCTGGCAGCATCCCGAAAGACTGATCCCGAGGTTCAAATCCACGACGTTTAAGGTACAATATCGCGCGCCTCGTCGCATGGGACGGGCGCACAATTTTTCGACCGCACAACCGTCGAGTCATGAAAAAAGAAACCGTGGATAAAAGGACGATCTTGTTCGTGGATGATACGGCCGACACGCGCGACCTAGTCTCTTTCAGCCTCAGGCGCGAAGGCTTTCAGGTCGTCACGGCGCAGACGGCCGAGGAAGGGCTAGCGCTGGCACACCGCAGAGAATTCGCCCTCATCTTGCTCGACATCGGATTGCCAGACAAAGACGGACTGGAACTGTGTCGCGAGATACGTGAATTCGATCAACGTACGCCGATTCTCTTCTACACGGCGTTTGCCGACTTGCTCGATCACGAAGAGGCCATGCGCGCCGGCGCGCAAGGTTGCCTGCGCAAACCCGAAGATACGCCGCGACTCGGGCACGTTGCGCGCATGATCATCGGCGAGTAGGCCGTTTTCAGACGTGCGGAGCGCGATTGACAGCGGCCTGCGCGCTTCAGTATCCTTGTTTACGCAGCGCGAGCGGGTGTGGCGCAATGGTAGCGCAACAGCTTCCCAAGCTGTGGGCTGCGGGTTCGAGTCCCGTCACCCGCTCCAAACGACCCTCCTGAAGAACTGTTCCGAGAAACTTCAGCCGCTATCCACAGCGCACTCGAGCCACGGGCGCGTCGAGAGCCGCCTGAAATCAGAGCGACTCGTTGCAGAAAACCCGAGTGGCCTCTTCCATAGCCGGTCGCCATCGTTCGGCAGAGGGCAAGCGGGAACACGCGTCGACCTTCAATGTCCGTGCGGCCTGCCGCACATAGTGCGAGGCTGCTGTAGAGGGCAGGCGAGAACACCGCCGATCTTCAAGGAGCCAGTCTCTTGATGGTCCAGCCGTCGCCTTCTTTCAGATACAGAATTCGATCGTGAAGCCTGTTTTCGCGTCCTTGCCAGAACTCGAACGCAGCAGGTATCAGCCTGAATCCACCCCAGAAAGGCGGACGGGGAACAGCGTCATCGCCGAACGAGGCTTTCATTTTGGCGAAAGCTTCTTCCAGTGCCTGCCGCGATTCGACCACGGCGCTCTGATCAGATGCCCACGCCGCGATCTGGCTGTCGCGCGGACGCGAACGAAAGTAAGCGTCCGATTCCTCTGCCGAGACGCGCTCGGCCACGCCCTCGATTCTGACTTGGCGGTTGAGTTCCGGCCAGAAGAAGAGGCCGCTCACGCGCGGGTTGGCGAAGATCTCCCGTGCTTTTCGGCTGCGGTAATTCGTGTAGAAGACCAAGCCGCGTTCATCCAGTCCGCGCACCAGAACGGCGCGGGCGGAAGGCGCGCCTTCCGGCGACGAAGTCGCCAGAACCATGGCGTTCGGCTCGAGCGCTTCGCTGTCGACCGCTTCTTTCAGCCACGCCTCCAGTTGCTTGATCGGATCACGAAGCACGCTCCGTTCATCCAGAGGCTTGCCGCGGTAGTCGCGCCTGATGCTGAACAGTATCTCTTTGACGGACATCTCGCGTTGTGCACCTCGAAAAACTCGGATTCGCCGACGATTGAAGATTCGTTCAAACGCGCCGGCGGGTCAAGCGCGTCCTCGTAGAATTTTCTTTGCGCGTTTGTCACGGAGAACTCCGCTGAGCGATGATGCCTTTTCAAGTTCCGCCGCCGTGTAGTGAAGTCGGGCATCTTGTCGCCTGAGTGGCTTCGTTCCGCTCACGCGATCTTTTGTCGCGTCAGCTTCTTAGCAGGACGCGGACATCGCGAACGTTGGTTCCGGTTGGACCGGTGATGATGGCATCGCCGAGCAGATGAAAGAAGGTGTACGAGTCGCTGCCTGCGAGAAAGCGAGCGGCATCGAGACCGGCTTCGCGAGCGCGCGCCAAAGTCGCATCGTCGGCAATAGCACCGGCTGCTGGGCTGTTGCCATCAATGCCATCGGTGCCTGCTGCAAGGACCAGCATACGCGGCGTGGCGTCGGCGGACGAAGCGACCCCGCGCGCCGCCAATTCCAGCGCACAACGCAAGGCTGTCTCCGCGTTTCTGCCGCCTTTGCCCGCGCCGCGCACGGCGCAAGAGAACTCGCCGCCGGAGAGCAAGCAGAAGGGGAGCGTTGTCGCCTCGAGCAGACGCTGGACCAGTTGAGCGCAGCCCTGCGAGATCTCTTGTTCGACGATGTCGGCGGCCAGTGTGGTGTTGAATCCCATCCCTCGAGCGCGCTCTTCGGCGGCGCGCAACGCGTCGGCGTTTTCCAGCAGCACGAAGCTGTGATGGAGCAAGCGCGGTTGTCGCTTTGGCCGAAAGTTCTCGATGGTAAGCAGAACCGAGGGCGGAAGCTTCTTGACCAAATCGTACTTGGCGATCACATGTCGCGGGTCGGGCGCATCGTCGGGTGGCGGCAGCGTCGGACCGGAGGCGACGTTGAACTCTTCGCCGGGGTTGGTGTCTGAGACGATCAGGGTCGCTTGTTCGGCCCGCGGCGCGGCAGCGCTCAACCCGCCGCCTTTGATGGCCGAAAAGGCGCGTCGCACAGCGTTGATCTCGGCGATGGTCGCGCCGCAAGAAACAAGGATCTCGTTGGTTGCGCGCAACTCGTCGAGCGAGATGTCGTCGGACCGCGGCCATTCCATCATCGCCGAACCTCCGCCAGAGACGAGAAAGATGACCAGTGCGCGTTCACGATTCGCTCGATGGAGCAGCGACAGGGCGCAGCGGCCCGCCGCGAGACTCGCCTCGTTCGGCAGCGGGTGCCCGCCGAAAAAGACATGCCAGCGCGGCGAGAGCGGCAGCGCCGCATCGCTGACCGAAGCGACTCCGCTCTGCAGCTTTTCGCCTAAGACGTCGTCCAGCGCTGCCGCCATCGCGCCCGCCGCTTTGCCCAAAGCGATCGCATAGATGGGACGAGCGCCGATGCCGAAAGAGCGATCAAGGATGTGGAGCCGATCGCCGCGCTGATCAAGCGCACGATGCATGGCTCGGCGCGCATCCACTGCGCGTAGCGCGTAGGAGAAGATGTCGAGCGCTGTGCGACGCAGATCCGGGGTGGCTGATTTCACACAGAGAAGGGTAAGACTTCGGAACGCGCTTCGCAAGACGCTTGTGTTCGGTTTAACGTCGGTTGGTAGAAGATCTTCAAAAGGGCGCCAGCGAAGTCAGAGTGACGGCATTGCTCAGAGATGACCGCAATCGCCACAATCTCCGTCAAGCTCATTAGTAACGATACGTCGGTGAAACCGAAGCGATGGCACCGCTCAAAAGTGCGGGCCTTGTTGCTGATTTACGGTGATCAAATGTCTTATTTGACGGAAACGACGTTCACTAATGCCGCGGACGATGATCAACTCTTCCGGACGTCGAAACGGGCCATATCTCCTTCGGTGTTCGACGATGCGCGCGGCAAGAGCAGGGCCGATGCCCGGCAGCGTTTCGAGTTCGTGCTCGGTCGCCGTGTTTATGTCGATGCGCGGGGCGTTCGTCTCATCGAACGTCGTGGGAGCTGTAGAACTCAACTCGGCTGACAGCACGGCGCCGCCATCTTCCCGACCAGTGGACGGGAGGCGTCCGTGTTGCGACGCTGGGTGCGAACCGTTTGTTTGCGCCTCTTTGGGCGCGCCTTGTGGCGAAGCGATGCACGCCGAGAGTGCAAATACGAGAGCGCCGAGGAGAACGATGGTGAAACGCCGAGTCATCCGCTTTGGATCGCCCCCGAATCGAGTCAAACCGTTGACCTCAAAGGAGATGACAGTTTTGCCTTGTTGGTGTGCAAAATGCTAAAAGTCCAAATTTTTCATGAACTTGTAATCTTCGAAAGCCACTTTTCCACAGACTTTTCCACAGACTCTGTGGAAATCGCGGGCGCTTTCCCTCGAGCGCTCCCTGCTGTTCCTTGATCGCTGAGATAGATGGATGGTAGTTGGTGGTGGTGCATCGTCATCTCTCCGCTGCGTCACAGAGCCGCTGCCGTAGTGGTGTGGCGCGGGCGGGATCAGCAGCGTCGATCCCGTCAACATGAGAGAGTAGCTAGCTCGTCTCATGGCTAGCCCGCGCCGGACTAAGCCGCGCGTATCCTATCCATGACGCCCGTACTTGTCAACGAGGATTTACCGCGTCGAGGTTGCCAGTGATGTCTAAGATCTCCACCCCGACCAGTTTTTCGCCGTCGTAGATGCCGACGATGCCTTCCTCATCGTCTGGCCGAAGGAGGTCCTCGTCGATAGGTTGCCGGAAGTGAATGGAAAGAAGATCAACGTCCGGTTGGTACTCTAAGTTCGAGATTAGACCGAGGGGGAGATCAACACGTTCCAGAGCGAGATCGATCAATCTCGTCTTATCGAGAGTCGCTCTGTTCATTCTCCTCTGCGCCATATTATCTTCCTCTTGTCCAGCGAAGGACGTATGTTAGCCGTGATGATGAAGCCGTCTTTAGCCGAGACCTCCTTGTAGATAACATGCAGATACTTTCGCCTGCCGAGCACGAGAACAGCAATTAAAGTGCCCTTATATCCACGTAGAATATAGTCTGGATCGGCGATCGTTTCAAGAATAAGATCCATATCTCTTGAAGAGAACTCGAACGGATGGCCGTCGAGGATGTGATCCCAACGCTCGTCGGTCAACCGAACGAGAACGCCGTTAACAGACTCTACAGTGGCCAAGATCATCGCCGCCGTGTAACTACCCTAAACTTTCGTAAAACCATCGGAAACCGTTGCCGTTCGCGTTCCAGAAGTTGTGGAACAGACCGATGCGATTGATGGTCAATGGTGTCGAGTAGGTGAGCAGCGTGCGGAGGCTCGTGCCGTCAGACGACCATGCGAACGCGAGCGAACTGCCCGATCGCACTGCGCGCAGAAAATGGATCGCCCTGCCGCTACCGATGAGCGATGTGTTAGTGTTAGTAGATTGCAAAGTCAAGAAACCGCTTGGCGCCGTCAACGATGCGATGCTCGCCACGCCGACGCCTGTGTTGTCCGTGAAAATATAGAATCACCGACGCGCCCCGGACTCCTCGAAGTGGATACCATGTTGGGCGTAGAACTGTGAATCGATGGAAATCGTATAACCGACGCGATGGACAAAATCGCCCGCCGTAGGACGCGACAACGCGAGAAAGCGATCATCTGATGACGGCGCCGCATCGCGCACGCCCACAATCACACCACCGGCGTCGGAAAGCGTAACACCGCCTTGATTCTCTACCAGATAACTGGATAACGAGAGCGCTGTTGTCGGAAACACCGCAGACCCACCGCCAGCGCCACCGTCCACCGGCGCGCCCGATGGATCTGCCGGCAACACAGATGGATATGTGGCGCCTTGATCGTCTAACTCCAACCGAAAACGCGGACTAACAAATCGGCCTTGAGTCGGCCCCAGCCGCCTTGATCGTCTAACTCTAATCGAAAACTGCCGTCTCAGTTATCGACGATATACAAGCGCCACAACTTACCCGTCAAAGCATCAGCACAGACTCTGTGGAAATCTAAGGTCTGGGGAAAGGTCGGCCTCTCGCCAGAGTTTACCACCATTCGTGCGTTTTCTCGCTTACTCTTCTTGTTTGAGACTATCCCAATGCGCCACCGTTTCGTAGGCGCGGCTCAGAACGGGGCGCGGGCGCGCGCCGTCGGCTGGACCGATGTAGCCCTGTCTTTCCATGGCGTCGAGAATGGCGGCGGCGCGTCCGTAACCGATGCGCAATCGGCGTTGAAGCACAGAAGTCGACGCGCGTTTCATCTCGACGCAGATTCGCAGCGCGTCCTCGAAAAGCTCGTCCTGAAATCCAGCCAGTCCGTCTTCGCCTTCGGCCTCTTCATCCGACTGTGTGATCGTCTCGTCGTAGGTCGGCGTCGCCTGCGCTTTGACGTGAGCGACGATCTTGTTGATCTCCGTTTCGTCGACGTATGCCCCATGCACGCGCACCAAGCGCGATGTTCCGGGCGGCAAAAAGAGCATATCGCCGCGGCCTAGAAGTTGTTCCGCACCGTTCGCGTCGAGGATGGTGCGCGAATCGACTTTGGACGAGACGCGGAACGAAATGCGCGACGGAAAGTTGGCTTTGATCAGCCCTGTGATCACATCGACGGACGGTCGTTGCGTTGCGATCACCAGATGGATGCCGACGGCGCGAGCCATTTGGGCCAGCCGTGTGATCGCTTCTTCGACTTCGTGCCCGGAAACCATCATCAAGTCGGCCAGTTCGTCAATGATGATGACGATATAGGGGAGCGGTTTGTGTGGCTCGCCGTTGTCATCGAAGTCGAGCACGTCGTTGCGCCGTTCGACCTCCGCGTTGTATCCGTCGATGTTGCGCACGCCCCACCGCGCCAGATCCTTGTACCTTTGCTCCATCTGCGAAACAGCCCATTTGAGCGCGTTGGCGGCGCGCTTGGGATCGGTGATGATCGGTGTGGCAAGGTGCGGGATGTCAGCGTACAGCCCGAGTTCGAGTCGCTTCGGGTCGATCATGATGAACTTCACTTCGTCGGGCCGCGCTTTGTAAAGGATCGAGACGACGATCGAATTCAAACAGACGGACTTGCCCGTGCCAGTCGCGCCGGCGATCAACAGGTGCGGCATCTTGGTCAGGTCGGCGACGTAGTTCATGCCGTCGATTGTCTTGCCGAGCGCGATCGTCAGCTTTGATGGTGATTCGCGGAACTGTCGCGATTCGATCACTTCGCGCAAGAAGATCGTCTCGCGTTGAGGGTTGGGAACCTCGATGCCGACGTGTGGTTTGCCGGGCAGCCGGTCGATGCGGATCGATTCGGCGCGCAACGCCAGACAGAGATCATCGACGAGACCTGTGACGCGCGAGTATTTGACGCCCGGATCGGGTTTGAACTCGTAGGTGGTCACTACCGGTCCCGGACAGATGTGTTTGATTTGACCTGTGACGTTGAACTCGCGGCATTTCTCCGCCAGCCGATGCGCGATCTCCAACAACTCTTCATCCTTCTGCTCGTGACGCGGCGGTGGGGAATTCAAGTAATCGAGTTCGGGAAAGCGGTAGTCGTCCGCCACGGCGCGCGCCACCGTTTTCGTCCGTGCCGGTTCATCGCGGTGCTCTGTGCGGACCACTTCGGCCGTGCGCAGCATCTTCTCGATTTCAGCTTCGGCCTGATCGCGGTCCACCTCAAACGTCGTCTCTTCGGCAGCGCGAGGCGACTTGGACACGGGCAGTTGAACACCGGACGTCTTCAGCGGCGGAGAAGGTGGAGCGTCGGAAGCGGTCGGCGGATGCGTCTCTACGTCGGGGATATTGGCGGGCGAAGCGGGCTTGCGCGGTGTGACTGTGGTTCGCTCTTTCGCCTCTGCAGGCTCCGTCGCCCGCATGAACTCGGCGACGCGCTCGGCAGCGGTTTGCTGACGGTCTTTCTCGAATTGCGCGCGTGCGCGACGGCGAGCTTCGGCACGTTCGAGCGCGCGTTGAGCGCGGGCCTCGCGCCACTCGCGGACGCGATCGGCAACGGAAGTCAACCACGCAAAGCGCGCGCGCATCCAGTGCGCGATGCGTTCGTAAAGACGCGCAAACGAGAAGTTGGTCGCCAGCAACAGCCCGATAGCTGCCGATGCGCCGAGCAGAATGGCGGTGCCGA
>CAKZOF010000734.1 GCA_937135995.1 uncultured Pyrinomonas sp. | reverse complement strand
GGCGAAAAGCGCGCGCCTTGAGGTGAAACTCAGGGGAGCGTCCCGGCCCAGTGTCGCCCAGAAATCCGGGCAACGGAAAGTCGTTGCCGCCGGGCGAAGAACTGTCATGGACCACGCTCGCTTTGAAGAAGCCGTAGGGGCTCAGTTTCGCGTTGCTGCCGAGCTTGATCGCCGGAAAGATCGAATCGCGTTTGACGCCCTCGAGTTGCAGCACGCGCAGCGGTGCAACGGCCGGGATCACTGCCGGCGGGCGCGGCGTCTGCGGCGTCGTGCCGCTCTGTTGCGCGGCCGGATTTTGCGGCGTCGTCTGACCGGATGGGGCCGCCTGCGCCGCGGCTGTCGGCGGCGTCACGCCCGCGGCGCTCGTCATCGCTGCCGTTGCCACCGAGGTCGGCGATGATGCGGATCTGATGGCCCGATATTCGGCATCGGTCAAGATCCCTTTGTCACGAAGCAGAGCGGCCAACCGGTCGCGACCGTCGCTTGCGCCGTCGAGCGCGCGCGCTTCGTCCGCGCTGATCATGCCTTTGTCGACCAAAAGACGCAGCAGCGGGTCGGCGATCGATGCCGCCGACGCAGACTTGCCGTCGGATTTTGCGCCCGGCCCGCTGCTCGCAGAAGACGCGGCCAGCAGCGATGGTTGCGGCTGCTGTGCCAGCGATGCCATGGGACTGGCCAAGAGAAGAAACGTCATGGCCAAACGAAACGCGGTCAGAGCCTTCATCGGAGACGGTCCTCTCGAAGAAAGATGGTAGAACTTCGGTTATCGAGTGCAGGCGAGCGCCTTGCAGAGCAAAGGCCGTGCCGATCGGCGGGCGAGCGTTCCAAAGCGTTGATGGAAGCCAATTTAACCCAAAAGCGAGCGGGCGCTAGCGTGTCGCGCCGTGAGAAAAGAATGAACAGCGACCGAGACCCGAGCGAGAAAATTTTTCTCGCCGCCGTCCGTGGCGTCTTTGTTGCCGCCGCCAACGATTCGCTCCAGAAACGCAGCTAGCGGTCCACATGCATGGATGCCGCTGCCGCGACGCAGCAGCGCGGATCCTCGCGCGCAAAAACGTAAAGAGTGGAAATTGTGAGGGCGGAGTTGAGCGCAAGGTTCGACACGTCCACTTCCTCGCGCGCAAAAACGTAAAAAGTAGAAATTGTGAGGGCGCGCGCCGTCACGCCTTGCGAAAAGGGGAGCTTGGCATGGCGTTGGACCGCAAGGCCAAAGTGCGGCCCGTGCGCTTAGGGAGGGCCCGTTGCGGCATCGCTTAAATAACTCGCGCGCTGAGTGCGGCCCGTGCGCTTAGGGAGGGCCCGCTTGCTGTGTTGCACGAAAAATCAATCGCCAAATTGTTCCCAGCGATAAGTTGTACCGTCCCAGTAAATGATGCCGCCTGCGTCTTCAGTGCCGGTGAAGATCCCATCCCCTTTTGCTGCTGCAGGTAAGTCATCATTCCTTTTGCCATGTTTGATCAGGCGCATCTCATCATAGACGGCGTCAAGCAGAATGAACTTCGCTTGTGGCGCGGAGTGTCTCCAATCCCCACCTCCATGAATGATGCCCAAAGCGAACTGGCTCTTGGTCGCCAGCTTATTGGTTGCTTGCGGATCGTTAGCGGAGAGCCAAGGATTCAATACTTGAAAACGACGAGCTAGTTCTTGCACACTGGCCTTCAGCCGCAATACGATGGCAACGTCCGCTTTGCCATCGCCGTTGAAATCGCCGATCAAATAGGTCGGCTTCTTCTGCACGGCTAATTCGACCTGTTTACCAAACCATTTTTCAACCAATGCTTCCACTTCTACCTCGGGCCGCAGTGAATCGCTTGCCGTCCGCCCTGATTCATGCTCGTCCCTTCTCTCGTTCACACTTCGGTACGACATAGATCGTTCGTCCTTTGAAGGGGGGCTGGGCGCTTGCTTTTCATCTTTCGAGATGTTGGTTGCGCACGCCATTGCCAGCACGAGTAAACAAACGCCATAACTAATTCGAAAATCTAGCATCTTCATATCTCTCCGCTTGCCTCACTTGATGACGACGTGTAAGTGGTTGTGATGACCTTTCGCTCTCTTCGTCAACCCTCCGGGGCGTGGCCTACGGGAACCGTTCGCCGCGCCGTTGATGCGCCTATTCGGCCAGTGACAAGCTACTCCCTCGAAGGCGTGGCCTACGGGAACGGCACGGCACCTTCGTGGCGGTGGGGGCTTTGGCGCCATCATAACTTCCCCCTGAACCGAGGCCGCCCCTGCTCCGTCAGCGATGGGGCGGGGGTG
Source organism: uncultured Pyrinomonas sp. (assembly GCA_937135995.1). Taxonomy (GTDB): domain Bacteria; phylum Acidobacteriota; class Blastocatellia; order Pyrinomonadales; family Pyrinomonadaceae; genus Pyrinomonas. The sequence goes on along the minus strand of CAKZOF010000734.1, from coordinate 539 downwards.
CTCCTAGCCCTGTTTCTCTCCGTTCGGGCGGCCTAGACCCAGGAGATAGTTCCCCCTTTAATAGACTTTATCCGCGCTCCAGAGGTTTAGAAAGACCTTCAAGAAAATCACTGGAATAAGGGTTCTCCTTCAGGACGCTCAAGGGAGCACTACGCCACCCTTTCAACCTCTCAAGCACCGCTGACCGTGCGCGTAGCCCCTGGTCTACTGCCTCAAGGGAGCACTACGCCACCCTTTCAACCTCTCAAGATGCCTGACAAGCATCTTAAGGGCTTGCTTTTTTCGGAGTGCAGATGGTTATCTTCTCCGCAGCAATTCTGCGGAGAAGGCTCATATCTTTTCTTTTACAACGCAAAAATCAATAAATATCAGTCAATATAGGACTATTAAACCAGATATTAGTACCTAACACTGTACGATTTCCTGACCGAGCGTGGCTTCGAGGTGGTTGTGCCTCAACGGACTCTATGGGACTAGAGGGGCCCAGGCGGGTCCGGGGCGCTTTTGCCAAGGATGCCCGCATCCTCATCTCGACGGAT
>CAKZOF010000733.1 GCA_937135995.1 uncultured Pyrinomonas sp. | reverse complement strand
GTGCTCGCCTCGGTGTCAATCGGACTGATCTTCGGCCTGTGGCCGGCATGGAAAGCGGCGCGGCTCGATCCGGTGGAGGCGCTGCGTTACGAATGAGCGGGCAAAGCGAAAGCTCGCATTGCGCGGCGCAAGGAGCCGGATTCGACGCCTGCCCCACCCGACGCCAGAGTCCCAGCGCCAGAACGTGAAGGCACGGCGGCGAACGAAAATCCGCGCCAGCGTGCAACCAAATGGTGCGCGCGCGCGTAATAATCTCTGGTTGAATCTTTCGCCCCGTTGCCGCACGAGGAGCTTGAGCGAGCCGTGAACCTGTACGAGACGCTGAAAGTCGCACTGGGAGCCGTTTGGGCGCACAAGCTCCGTTCCTTCCTGACGCTGCTCGGGATGATCATCGGCGTCACGGCAGTGGTCGTCATCGTCGCCATGATTCAGGGGTTCAACGCCTACGTCGACGAGAAGATCGCCAACATCGGCTCGAAGTCCTACAGCATCTTCCGCTTCGATTTCTTCAACGATTTCAAGGACACGGACACGCTCGCCGCCGCGCAGCGACGCAAACCCGAGTTGACGCTGGATGAGTACGAATACTTGCGCGCGCGCTTGCAGTTGACCGAACACTTGGGCGCGCGCGTGGCGCCCACCAGCACGCAGGTCAAGCGCGGCGGCGAAACGCTCGAAGGCATTCCGGTGTGGGGCGTAACGCCGAACATGGTCGAGATCGAGAAGACGGACATCGCCGAGGGGCGCTACTTCTCCGAAATGGAGAACGAGGTGGCAGCTCGCGTCGCCTTCATCGGGGCCGACGTCGCAGCGAAGTTGTTTCCGTATGAGTCGGCCGTCGGTCAAGAGATCTACATTCGCGGCGTGCCGTTTCGTGTGGTCGGCGTGCAAGCGCGCTTCGGTTTCACCTTCGGGCGCCCGCCGGTCGACACATCCATCACGATTCCGATCAGGACCTACATCCGAACCTTCGGCCCGCCCGTGCGCAACCGATGGCTTTCGTTCACGGGCAAGGCGGTTTCAGATGAACTCTTCAACGATGCGGTCGAGGAAGCGCGTGCGGCTTTGCGCTTGCGGCGCGGTTTGAGGGCCGACGAAGAGGACAACTTTACCATCATCACGCCGGAGATCATCATGAGCGCGCGCGATCGAATCTTCGGCCCGATCTTCATCGTCGCCATCGCCGTACCTTCGATCGCGCTCGTCGTCGGCGGCATCGTCATCATGAACATCATGCTCGTCTCGGTCACTGAGCGAACCAAAGAGATCGGGATTCGCAAGGCGGTGGGCGCGCGCCGCAGCGACATCCTCAAGCAGTTTTTGGTCGAAGCTGTCACGCTTTCGGCCATCGGCGGTGCCATCGGCGTCTTCCTCGCATGGCTGTTGGGCCAAGTGGTCAGCCTGTACTTCTTTCAAACGCGCTTATCGTTGCTCGCCGTGGCGCTCGCCATCGCCGTTTCGGGCGGCGTCGGCATCGCGGCGGGCATCTTCCCGGCATGGCGCGCGGCGCGACTCGATCCGATCGAGTCGTTGCGTGCGGATTGATCAGCGATGGTGAAATTTCTTCGCAGCGGCGGCAGTTTCTACGAAAATCTGCGCATGGCGCTCGCCACGCTCCGCGCGCACAAGCTCCGTTCTGCGCTGACGGTGATCGGCGTCGTCATCGGCGTTTGGACCGTGATCGGCATCTCGTCGTTGATCAGCGGCATCGATCTTGCCGTGAAGAAAGAGGTCGAATCTTTCGGCGTCCGCTCGATCTTCATCTACAAATTCGACGTCGGCATTCGAACCAGCGCGCCGACGCGCGAGGAGCGGATGCGTCCCAACCTCACATACGAAGATGCGATGGCTATCGCGCAATTGCCGACGGTGGAAGTCTCGGTGCCGTTTTTGAACATCACGAACAACTTCTTCGGACAGCGTATCTTGGTCAAACGCGCAGGCAAAACATCGGCTGCCGTGCGGCTCGAGGGGACATTGCCGGATTACGAGCGGGCCGGCGTCGAAACGATCTCCGAAGGACGCTTCTTCAGCACTTACGAGAACGACACGAACCAGCCCGTGTGCGTCATCGGCGCGAGCGTCGCGGACAACTTCTTCCCGTATGAATCGCCGCTCGGCGAGCGGATCGAGATCGGCGGTCGCGAGTTTCGCGTCGTCGGCGTGCTCGCCAAACGCGAGCAGTTCGGCGGCGGCGAGGGAAGCAGCGACGTCAACAACGTCATCTACGTCCCTTACAACGTCGCGCGCAAGCTGAAGCCGAACGCCGATGATGTCTTCATCCTCGCGGTGGCGCGCGCTGGCTATCTCGATCAAGCCAAAGACGACATCACGGACCTGTTGCGACGGCGGCGGCAAGTGCCGTTCGATGCACCCAACAACTTCAGCCTCGAAACGGCCGAATCCATCGTTCAGCAGTTCCGCGCGCTGACCGCTGGCGTCGCCATCGCCATGATCGCCATCTCGTCGGTCGGTTTGATGGTCGGCGGCATCGGCGTGATGAACATCATGCTCGTCTCGGTCACCGAACGGACCCGCGAGATCGGCACGCGCAAGGCCATCGGCGCGCGCCGGCGCGACATCTTGTGGCAGTTTTTGATCGAAGCGGCGACCCTTACGGGAATGGGTGGCGTGATCGGCCTGCTGCTTGGCTGGGCCACTTCCTTCATCGTGCGGCTCTTTCTTCCATCCTACGTGCCGTTGTGGGCGCCCGTCGTCGGCGTGCTCGCCTCGGTGTCAATCGGACTGATCTTCGGCCTGTGGCCGGCATGGAAAGCGGCGCGGCTCGATCCGGTGGA
>CAKZOF010000732.1 GCA_937135995.1 uncultured Pyrinomonas sp. | reverse complement strand
TCATAAAAAGGCGTCCCGTCGCTCGTGCTCAACGCTTCGATAGCTCGTTGCAGCCGCTCGCGGTCGCTCGTCAAAGGGGCGGCGACTTCCACCGTTGCCAGCGCAAACGGATCGTCTGCATCCTTTTTAAAAGCCAAGACGGCAACGCGATCGAAAGGACGTAGCGCCGCGATGAACGATTGCGCGGCGCGGCGGATCAGTTCCAAATCGGCGCGCGTCGAACCCGAAGTATCGAGCAACAACGCGACTTCGAAGGGTGCATCCGTGGTGGAGAAGTTAGCGATGCGCTGCGGTCTTCCGTCTTCGTAGATTTGAAAGTTCTCCGGCCGCAGCGTCGTCACGGGGCGTCCCGTGCGATCGCGGACCACCACGGGAACGGTGACGAGATCCGTTTCGACGCGCACGACTTCGTCGTCGCCGACTTCTTGAGGCTTGGATTGCCCCGTTCCGTCGGACACGCGACGCGGGCGCGTCTGCTGCGTCGGCGACGACGTCTGCTGCGCGCTGGCGGCGCACGTGAAGGCGCTCGCCAGAATGAACGCCATCGCCTGCTGCAACGTTTTCGTTCGAAGACGACCCATCTTCAGCCTTCGATTTTAACGCGCGCGCCGGAGACAGGGTCAAGCTTTGCGCTTCGTTAAAGACGCAACCTCGAAGCCGCCCCATTCGCGTCGCACCAAGGACGCTTTTTTTTGCTTCTGATCTTCTCATGGTCCGACTCGTGCGCTTCGCACAAAAGACGTGATCCCGAAGTTTGCTTCGTTCGCCGTGTGCGATCCCGCTTTTCGCACGCGAGCTGAAAGCGCGCTGCAACGCGCACTTGACACCATGCTCGCAGGTCTTTTAGGATGTTGCTTTGCTTGACGCGCATGAACGACGAACGGTAGCGCGTCCCGCTGAAACAGGCGAAGGCACGTATCGTCAACGGTAGACGGCCGCCCTTACAAGGCGGAGGTTGTGGGTTCGAGTCCCACCGTGCCTACCACAGAAGATCGAGTTTGCGCGGAGCCGTAGTTCAGTTGGTTAGAACGCCGGCCTGTCACGTCGGAGGTCGCGGGTTCGAGTCCCGTCGGCTCCGCCAGATCTCCAAGAGCGGTCGCCGTTGATGCGACCGCTCTTAGTTTTTGACGTTCTGCCAGCATCGGGGAACACGCATCCAAGCCGCCTGTCCCGTCAACGCCCCCCCCCCGGCCAGAGAACGCTTCGACGGAGAACGAGCGCTTCAACCGTCCCTTTCCGCTTCGACTTCGCTCTCCTTTTTCAGGCAGAATAGCGGCATGATCTCGATCGAAGAAGCCATCAGCATCGTCCTCGAGCAAGCACCGCGCTTGGGTAGAGAGCGCGTGAAGTTGGAAGCGGCGCTGGGACGTATCCTCGCCGAAGATGTACACGCCGACATGGACCTTCCGCCGTTCGATCGCGCGCAGATGGACGGCTACGCCGTGCGTGTTGCCGATCTTGATGTCGTGCCCGCGCGTCTTCGACTCGTCGGCGAATCAGCTGCCGGACGCGGTTGGCATCAAGAGTTGAAGGCTGGCGAAGCAGTGCGCATCATGACTGGCGCGCCCGTGCCTGTGGGCGCCGATGCGGTGGTACCGCTTGAACAGACGCACGAACGAGGTGACGAAGTGGAGATCGCCACGCGCGTCGCACCGGGCCAAAACGTCGTCCCGCGCGCTGCTGAAGCGCGCCGCGGCACGCGGTTGCTCGAAGCCGGCACGAAGATCACAGCCGCAGCGGTAGCGACGCTCGCTGCCTTCGGCCATGCGATGTTCGACGTTGGACGCGCGCCGCGCGTGGCGATCATGGTGACGGGGAGCGAACTGGTTCCAGTCGAAAGCCGTCCCGAACGAGATCAAATCCGCGATGCCAACGGCCCTATGCTTGGATGCTACGCTGCGCTCGCGGGCGCGCAGGTGAGCCGTTTGCCCTTGATGGGCGACGACCGTGAAAAGATCGCGCAAAGAATGGCCGACCTTTCGCGCACTCACGACCTTCTCGTGATCTCCGGCGGCGTCTCCGTCGGGAAGTACGATCTGACCAAAGAGGCTCTTCGTTCGTTGGGCGCGCGTGTCTTCTTTGAACGCGTGCGCCTTCGTCCGGGCAAACCGACGGTCTTCGCCCGCTTGAACGAAGCGCTCGTCTTCGGACTTCCCGGAAACCCCGTCTCTGCTGCTGTCACCTTCAATCTCTTCGTGCGCACGGCGCTGCTCGCCATGCAGGGCGCGCGAAACCCACAGCTTCCAGAAGCGTACGCGCAACTCGGCGCCAACGTGCGCGGCGCGCGCGGGCGCGCCAGTTTCGTTCCAGCTCGTCTGCAAACCGATGAAAACGGCCGCCTCATCGCTCAGCCTCTGCGGTGGGGAGGATCTTCGGATTTCGTCTCCTTTGCGCGCGCTGAAGCGATGATCTTCGTCCCGGAAGATGTTGAACTGGAGGCGAACAGCGCGGTCCGCATTCTGTGGCTTCCCTGAAGATGGGACTCTGACATGTGACACGCAATGCGGCCCGCATGGCTGTCATCTGCCGCTTCCCCGAAGCTGAGATTGGTTTCTCCCAGCGAAACTGCCTAGCGTCGAGGCACAGAGCGCTTCCAAAAACGAGAGCGCGCATCAGCGAAAGAAACGATGCGCGCTCCGTCTTTAGGAGGCCAACCCTGCTTTTCGCACTCGAATCAGTAGGTCTTCGGCTGTGCTTTGCTTGCTCCTTTAGGAAGTAGCACCGAATCTATGATGTGGATGACGCCGTTGGAAGCCGTGATGTCGGTCTGCGTGACGGTCGCATCATCCACCTTGACCGCACCGTCGGAAGCTCTGATGCGCAAAGTCTCACCTTGCGCCGTCTTTGCTTCCGTCATTTTTGCGACCTCGCTGGAAGTGACTCTTCCGGGAAAGACGTGATAAAGCAGAATGGCCCGTAGTTGTTCTTTGTTCTCT
>CAKZOF010000731.1 GCA_937135995.1 uncultured Pyrinomonas sp. | reverse complement strand
GCCGCAGCGCCGCGTGTTCGCGCCGCAGCGCGACGATGCGCTCGTAGAAGCGCGGGAATTCGGGCCGGCGCTCGGCGATGGCCCAGAAGATCGGCTGCCGCTCGAAGAGCGCCGGCGCACCCGATTCGGTCGTGTCGCCGACTTCCATACCGTTGTAGATCATCGGAACGCCGTCGAGCGTGAAGACCAGCGCCGACGCGGCCAGCGCCCCACGTTCGCCGAAACGGGCGATGGCGCGTCGTTCGTCGTGGTTGTCGGAAAAGCGCATGTGCAGAGCGCCGCGCGGGAAGCGCGCGCGCTCCTCTTCCCACGTCGCGCGCAGCACGGTCGCTGGCGCGCTCCCCATCAACACGTCCGTTAAGGCGTTGTGCAGCGGCCAAGAGTAGTCGAGATCGAAAGCTTTGACCAGCAGGTCGGGCGAGTGCCACTCGGCCAACATCACGATGTCGGGTTTGATCTTCTCCAGTTCGGCGCGCGCCGTCTCCCAGAAATCGGTCGGCACCATGCCAGCCACATCGCACCGGTAACCGTCGATGTCGAACTCGCGCACCCAGTAGCGCAGCACATCCAACATATAAGCGCGCAAGCGCGGGTTGTTGTAATCAAGATCGGCGACGTCGGCCCAATCGGGAACTGGCGGAACGATGCGTCCTTGCGCGTCGCGCGTGTAGAAGTCTGGGTTCTTCATCATCACGCTGTCCCACGCCGTGTGGTTGGCGACCATGTCGAGGATGACGCGCATGCCGCGCTGGTGCGCTTCCGCAACCAGACGCTTGAGGTCAGCCGCCGTGCCGTAATCGGGATTGATGGCGTAGTAGTCGCGCACGGCGTACGGACTGCCGATGGTTCCCTTCTTTCGCTCCTGCCCGATGGGATGGATCGGCATCAGCCACAGGATGGCCACGCCGAGCGATTTCAGGCGGTCGAGTTGCGCGATGATGCCGCGAAAATTCCCTTCGGGCGAAAAGGCACGTGGAAAGATTTCGTAGATGACGCCATCGCGCACCCAGTCGCGCACCGGGCGCGCTTGCTCTTTGGACCAATCGCGTCCTCCTCCCTGTTGCGCGCATTTTGCCGGGCGCAACAGAACGGTCAGCGCGGCGATCAGAGCGAGCGCAAAACAGAACATCTTTCTCGCCATTCTTGTTCGATCCTCGCTTCGTGTGCTTGATGCCGAGTATGCGGCGTTGTTCACCTCCCACCTTCGACTCTGCTTCGGTGACCGATGCCGTGCGTCAACGTTCGCGTAGATCCGCGCCCGTGCCATCCACCAGCCCCGTGCTTGGCACGGGTTGCGCCGCCTCTTGCACGGTCAACGGTTCCGTCTCGTCGGCTTGCAAGACCGCCGCGGCTGGCACGGGCGCCGCCGTCTCTTTGACGCGCACGACGCAGAGCGCCGCCAGCACCAGACAAGTCGCGCCGAACATGACCATGTAGAGCGGCGTGTTCGGATTGTCTGCGCCGAACACCGCCCGAATCAACGGACCGAACGTGAGCGCTTGGAGTATCTCCGGGATGACGATGAAGAAGTTGAAGATGCCCATGTAAACGCCCATCCGTGCCGGTGGCAACGCCCCGGCCAAAATCGCGTACGGCATCGATAGGATGGACGCCCAAGCGATGCCGACGCCGACCATGGACAACATCAACAACCACGGATTGCTGATGAAATAGACCGAATAGAGTCCCAGCGCGCCGCACAGCAACGCCAGCGCATGCACCATTCGGCGGCCCAGCGCGCGAGCGAGTTTTGGCAGCGCGAAGGCGATCGCGAAACAGGTGATCGAGTAGATCGAGAATGTCAGATTGCCCCACTCTTGCCCTTGAGTGTAAGCGGGCGAGCGCGCATCGGTGGCGCCGAAGACGTGACGCGCCACCGCCGGCACGTAGAAGAGCCACATACTGAACAGTCCCAGCCACGTGAAGAACTGGACCACGGCGAGCTGTCGCATGGTCGGCGGCATCTCGCGCATGGCTGAGAAGATTTCGTTGAAGTAAACAACCACGCCGCGTTTTTCGCGCCGTCGTCGCTCGAACTCGGCCATGTCCTCGGGCGGGTACTCGCTCGTCGTCACGACGGTCCACAGAACAGCGAGCAGAAAGACGACGGCGCCGATCTGAAAAGCGTATTTGACCGAGAGCGGAATGCCGCTCTCGGTCGTGCCCGTCACGCCCCAGCGGCTGAAGAGAAATGGCAGCGCGCCGGCGAACGTCGCGCCGAGTCCGATGAAGAAACTCTGCATGACGAAGCCGACAGTGCGCTGCTCTTCGGGCAGCTTATCGGCGACGAAGGCGCGGAAAGGCTCCATCGAGACGTTGATCGAGGCGTCGAGGATCCAAAGTAGCCCGGCGGCCATCCAGAGCGTCGAAGAGTTCGGCATGACAAAGAGCGCCGCGCTCGCCAGCATCGCGCCGACGAGAAAGTACGGCCGTCGCCGCCCTAGACGGTTCCACGTTCGGTCGCTCATCGCGCCGATGATGGGTTGCACGATCAATCCGGTCATGGGCGCAGCTAGCCAGAGGAAAGGGATGCGATCCGGATCGGCACCGAGCTTTTCGTAGATGGCGCTCATGTTGCCGAGCTGCAGCCCCCAGCCGAACTGTATGCCGAAGAAGCCGAAGCTCATGTTCCAGATCTGCCAGAAGCTCAAACGCGGTTTCTCCATCGTCTCTTCGCTCCTTTCACTCCGGTTGCGCGACGAAGATGCTCGCCGCGCGCGCTGGAAGGTTGACGCGAAACTTTCCGCCAGCGACGATCACGTCCGGCGCCACGCCTAGCCGGTCGCGCAGGCGAACGCCATCCTCTTCGATTCCCGCCTGCCGAGCGTCGAACTCGATCGTGGCGGGTTTCGCATCGTTGTTGAACACCACGATGACGGACGATTGCGAAGTGGCGCGCGCATAGGCGTACTGCTGATCGGCGACGTAGAGGTTGATCAACCGCCCGCGCCGCAATGGCTCCAACTCGGCGCGCAAGCGCAGCAATCGCTGCACGTGATCGAATACTTCGTTCTCTTCGGGCGTACGCCCTTGGCGCGTGAAAGCGTCGCGCTCATCACCCGGAAAGCCGCCCGGAAAGTCGCGCCGGTTGTCGGGGTCGCCGCCGCCGCGCATGGCGATCTCGTCGCCGTAGTAGAGCTGCGGGACGCCACGCGTCGTCAGAACGAAAGTCTGCGCCAGTTTCAACCCAGCCACCGTCGCTCCAGGCTCGTTCATGAAGCGTGGCATGTCGTGATTGCCGAGAAAGACGACAAGCAGGCCGGGATTCGTGTAAAGGTGATCGCGCGCCAACATCTGGGCCAGATCCTTGATCGGTTTGCCTTCGGCGAAAGCGCGGCGCAGCGGAAAAAGGAGCGGGAAATCGAAGAGCGTGTCGATTTTGGAATCGATCCCGTCGAAGCGCGCCGCGCCGCCCTGAAAGAAGGCGACGAGCGCCGGATCTCCGTCGTACAGCTCGCCGACCACGGTGAAGCGCGGGTGCTCACGTTTGATGGCCGTCATCCAGCGATGCCAGAAAGAGCGCGGCACATAGGGCAACGTGTCCTGCCGAATGCCGTCGATGCCGGTCATGCCGATCCACCAGAGCGTGTTCTGGATGATGTAGCGCGCCACCTCTTCGTCGTTCTGGTTGAGATCGGGCAGGATGTCGATGAACCAACCTTCCAGCGTCGGGCGTTGCATCTGCGGCGAGGCGTTCGGGTCCTGCAGCGTCCACGCTTGGAACGGGTTGACCAGATGTTGCGCTTCGGTTCCGTTGTACCACGTCGGCGTCGGCGAATCCTTGACCCACGGGTGATATGGGCCGGTGTGGTTGGCGACTTGATCCTGTATGACCTTGATGCCAAGCGCATGGGCGCGTTCGACCAACTCGCGCAAGTCGGCCATGCTCCCGAAGTGCTCTTCGACGCTGTAGAAATCGACCGCGCCGTAGCCGTGATAATCGGCGATTGGGGCTTTCGGTTCGCCCGGACGATCCGGATACTGCTCGCGCTCGTTCAAGCGATCGTTGTTGTCGTACCACGGGTTGAGCCAGATGGCCGTGACGCCGAGTTGCTTGAGATACGGCAAACGGGCGATGATGCCGCGAAAGTCTCCGCCGTGATAGCGACGCGCGCGCCGTCGATCATAGAGGCCGCGCGACTTCGGCGGGTCGTTGTTCGTGGGATCGCCATCGGCAAACCGGTCGGGCATGATGAGGTAGATGACGTCGTCCGGCCCGAAACCTTGAAAGCGTCCACGCCGATCGAGCGGAGCCGACACCTCGAATGGCGCATCGACGCTCCCGCTCGGAGTGACGATGCGGAGCGCACGCCGACCAGGACGCGCATCCCGAGCGATCTCGACATCGACGAAGAGGTATGTCCCCGCCGCGTTGACGCGCACCAGCCCGACCGAAATCCCCTCTCCCACAGGCTCGACGCGCGCGCCGACGAGATGGCGCCCGCGCACGAGCACGCGCACGGGATCGATCGAATGGTTGGCCCACCAGTTGGGCGGTTCGACCTTGAGGACTTCGGGACGCTGGGCCAGCGCGCTGACTGCCGCAGCCCAGATAAAAAAAGCGGTGGCGATGATTCGCTTGAACCTGTCCGTCGTCATTCTCGGTTCGATCTGCTGGATTGGTTTCAACCACGCATGCGAAAGGCGGATTTCGACTGTCCGCACGCGCACGCTTTTTTAGCTGGCGTTCGTGGGGCAACGAGCGAAGATCGACCGACCGTTGGCCTGCACGAACCAGCGACGCGCAAGCGTCTCTTTTCGAAACCGGACTTATCAATCCACAACCGTTCGCCCGTACAATTCAGCCAACTCGCGCAGACGTTCGGCGTGGCGGTGAGTGAGCGCGCCCTTTTCGTAACGCCACTGCCAGTTGCCTTGTGTGCTCGCTGGCAGGTTCATTCGCGCTTCGCTGCCGAGTCCGAGTACGTCTTGCAACGGAACGATGGCCGTATTGGCGACGGAAGCGAACACGGCGCGGATGAAATCCCAATGGATCTCGCGCCCATCGGTGTTCAAGTACTTCAGGCAGAAGTTCCGCTCGCGCTCGATCTGTTCGGCCGTGCGCGTTGATCCTGTGCCTGCCTTCGAGTTGAACCAACCGACGGTGGTATCGTTGTCGTGCGTGCCCGTGTAGACGACGACGTTGGGCACGTAGTTGTGCGGCAAGTCCTGATTGCGGCTGTCGCCGCCGAAGGCGAACTGCAAGATGCGCATCCCAGGGAAGCCGAAGCGGTCGCGTAGTTCGATCACATCGGGCGTGATCACACCCAGGTCTTCGGCGATGATCGGAAGTTCGCCTAGTTCGCGCGTAAGCGTTTCGAACAACTCGCGACCGGGGGCCGCGACCCACTGCCCACGCTCCGCCGTTTTGTCCCCGCCCGGTACTTCCCAACAGGCGGCGAATCCACGAAAGTGATCGAGCCGAACAACATCGACCATCTGCAGCGTCCAACGGACGCGTTCGACCCACCAGCGAAACCCTTCGGCGCGGAGCCGCTCCCAATCGTAGATGGGATTGCCCCAGAGTTGCCCTGTCGCGCTGAAGTAATCGGGCGGGACGCCGGCCACGACGCGCGGCGCGCCGGTGTCGTCGAGCTTGAAGAGGCGCGGGTTAGCCCACACGTCCGCCGAATCGTAGGCGACAAAGATCGGAATATCGCCGATGATCCGCACCCGGCGCTGGCGGCAGTATTCTTTGAGCGCCAGCCACTGTTTGAAGAAGAGAAACTGCGCGAACTTGTGCGCTTCCACGCGATCGCGTAAGCGCGCGCGCGCTTCGGCCAACGCCCGTTCATCACGCAGCGCAAGCGATCGGTCCCAACGATTCCACGCCGCCCCCCCATGCTCGTCCTTGAGCGCGCGAAACAGCGCGTAATCGTTCAACCACGAAGCCGCCCATAGACAGAACCCATCGAACTCTTGGCGCAACGCATCGGAACCTGAAGTCTTGAACCGCTCGTAGGCCCTTTCGAGCAGCGCCCGCTTGAATTCGATGACACGCCCGAAATCGACGCGCGCTGCGGAAAACTCAGGCACAGCGGCAACGTCGCTGGCTGCGAGCAGGTGTTCGCGCACGAGCGCATCAGGACTGATGAGCAACGTGTTTCCGGCAAAGGCCGAGAAGCATTGGTACGGAGAGTCACCGTAGCCGGTCGGACCGAGCGGCAAAACCTGCCAAAGGGTCTGCCCGCTGTCGACGAGGAAATCGACCAAAGCGCGCGCTTCCGTTCCAAGGTCGCCGATGCCGTACGGCCCCGGCAAACTGGTCGGATGCAGAAGGATGCCACTCGCTCTCTGTTTCAGGGCCACTTTCCGCCGTCGAAGTTTGTTGCCAGACCGAATGAAAGAGCGAAGACGGTCGTGGGCTTCCCTAGAACCAGCGCGCGGCCAAGGAGAGCTGAAAGAATCACGCGTCGAGATCGGATCGAGGCGGCGTCGCTTTCACCGAAATCCTTCCAATGGCCCCGCGCCGAAACGGAATCTTCGACCGATTCACACGTTCCAGTCAAGTTCTCCCGGCCGCTAACTCGCTCTGCATTTCGGGCCACCGGACGGCGCACGCGGCCCCAAGGCTGATCAACTCCCTGAGCGCGCAGCCGTTTCCCGATGAACAGTGGCAGAGATTCTTGCGAAGGTACTGGACCAGTTCATGCGCCCGAAGTCGGCCGAGACAAAAGTTTGCAAGACCTCTCGCCGTCGAATCTTCGCTGAGTCGGCGACTTTCTCCGCTGCAAGAGGCAGCGAGGGCGATCAGAGGTCAACTACCCCGGACTAAAGTCCGAGGCTTGCAGTTGGGCTAAGCGCCCACCGCGTACGGCTGGTTGACAGCAGCCCTGCGGATGTTCTCCGCAGCGATGGTATCCGCCGGGCCAGCGAACCCGCAGGATACGCAGCAGAAGTGGTCTCGTGTGGGGCGGTTGGCCTTGTCGATGGTGCCGCACTCCGGGCAGGTCTGGGAGGTGTTCCGGGGATCAACCAGGATCACCGGAACGCCAGCCAGACGAGCCTTGTACTCGATAAACTGCCGAAGTTGATGGAACGACCAGCTATGGTGGGTGCGCCGCTGAGCCTTGTGGTCTATTGCCAGTTTAGCGTGGAATCTGTTACTCTCGTTATAGAGATAGTTCTCAGATTCCGCGCGGGGTGATCACATGGAAAGGAAGACAGATCCAAAGAAGCTTGAGCGCAATCGACGTTACAGGGAGGCTCACCGCGACGAATTACGCCAGAAGAACAGGGAGTACTATTGGGCGAATCGCGAGAAGCGCTTAGCCTCCAAGAAGGCGTCAGTCGAACGTCACAAAGAAGCCGTACTAGCCCGAAATGCAGAACACAGTAAGAAATGGCGGTTGTCGGCTAGGCAGAAAATCATCATGGCATTGGGTGGTAAGTGCGCTTGGTGCGGTTTCGATGACTGGCGAGCCTTGCAAGTGGATCACATAAACGGCGGCGGAACCACCGAAAGAAGAAAGCGGAACTCCACGCGCGCGTACCTTGAAGATATTGCTAATGGGAATTCAGCTAAGTACCAACTACTCTGCGCAAACTGCAATCAAATCAAGCGGTACGAAGCTGGAGAGGTGCGGCGGCGTAGCTGATCCGTTCACGGATGCCCTTCAGGTCTTCAAGGGCGATACCGCGCCTGGTGCCTTTGGCCTTCGCAACCAGCCGCTTGCTGATCGTGTGGTTCACATCGGCGGCGAATCTGGATTCCTTCCGCCGCCGCTTCTTCAGGAGCCGCTTCGCAGACTTGGTGCCCTTCTTCGTTTCAATCCCACCTTGGTTCGATTAAGCCTTCAGGAGCCGCTTCGCAGACTTGGTGCCCTTCTTCGTTTCAATCCCACCTTGGTTCGATTAAGCCCCGTGGTGTCGATTGGAGACCCATCCGGGAGTTCAAGTTTCAATCCCACCTTGGTTCGATTAAGCCGAGCAGCCGGTCATCCAGCACTACGGCCCCGGTTGGCCGGAAGGTATGCAAGACCTTCCTGTTGGCCTTGTAACTCTCCACCACCTTACCGATGGCCCGGACCGTAAACTGAGCCGACAGCCCGAAGTTGGCGCGGATGGCGTAGTAGCAGAGTTTGTGGAGCCTGACCTGACCGAAAGCCTTGTTTTCCCAGGCGGCTTTGCTGGCAAAGTTGCAGGCTTCGTTGAAGCGGTGCATGGTCGCAAGCAGCAAAGCGTGTTGTTCCGGGGAGGGAAGCAACTTGACCTTCAGTGTGCAGATCACCAGATCACCCCCTTCCTACCGAACATATTATCGCATATGGACGAAAGCTGTCAGTCGGAAGGAGGGGAGCCGCTTCCTCCCCGGAATGAATTCCGGGGTTTCCGCGGCTAGGTCTCGATGAAGAAAACCGCTACCGCCTCGCACCATCAGGCGCACGCGCGGGCAACCACCTCTCTACTCCTGATTGCTCGCCGTGGCGTGGGGCCGTTTGGCCCGCAACGTTCGCACGTGCGCGACGACGAGCGCGACATCTTCGACAGAGAGCTTGCGTCCGAAAGCGGGCATGCGCTCTTCACCATTAGTGATGATTTCAGCAATGCGCTGGTCGCTCGTCTCCCACTGCCACGTCGGATCGGTGAGATCGCTCGCCTGCAAGCGCTTGCCCAACGGCGTATCGCCGCGCCCGTCTCCGCCGTGGCAACGTGCGCAGTTTTGTAGATAGAGTTCCTTGCCGCGCACCGCTTCCGGCGTCGGTTCGCATTCTTTGGCGCCCGCCTTGGCTGCGGTCGCGGCATTGTGACCTTGCTGCTTTTGGTCCAAGCCAGCGAGCACCGCTTCGCTCAACAGCAGCGCGCCGATGATGATGACGACGATCTTCATCCCAGCCCGTCTACACTGCAACGTCACGCTCTTCTCCTCGACGGAACGAGACGCGAGAGGCCGCCCTCTCCTCTCACGGCGAGACCCAGCGCCCCTCGGCTTCGTTTTTGGTCCAGTCTCTTCTACGAATTAAAGAGTGCGCGGCGAACCGCTTCAGTGCCCATGCGCTACCAGCGCGCCCGGCTTGGCGTCCAGATCGTGAACGTGGAACGGGACGCTCTCGAGCTTCATCTCCGCGTGTCGGCGCAAGAAGTCGGCAGCGATGTGCGTTACGCTCGGATCGTCCTTGAGGTCGGCGAAGATGCGCGCATGTTGTTGCGCCTCTTTGTTCATGCCGAGTTTGCGATAGATGAGCATCATGTTGTAGTGCGCGCCCGTGTCCTCTGGATCGATGGCGAGGATGCGCTCGTAGAACTCGCGCGCCGCCGCGTAGTCTCGCCTGATCTTCATCAATTCACCCATCTGCTGCAACGACAAACGATCGCGCGGATAGACTTCGAGCACGCGCCGCAGATCCTCTTCAGCAGCTTGCAGTTCGCCCCGCTTGATGCGGATGCGCGCCCGCTGGAACATGGCGCGCATGTTCTGCGGATCGTCGCGCAGGGCCGAATCGATCAACTCCGAAGCTTCGTCCCAACGATCGAGTTCGATCAAGGCGAGCGCCCGGTTGATCTTCGCCATCGGACGGTATTTTTCATCCATCTCGATGACGCGCCCGAAGACTTCCGCCGCTAGCGCGAACTGCTTTTGATCGAGCGCGGCGATGCCATAGTTATTCCACCGCCGCCAATCGGGCATGAACCCCTTGGCTTTCGGATCGGGTGGTTGCGGCTGATTCTCGCCGATGCGCAGCACCTGTTCGGCGGTCGCCATGGTCACGATCGGGTAATCGACCGATTTGCCGAGCGCGTAATCCTGATAGACGCGCGTGAAGCGTCGGTAACGCACGCGCGCTGTCAACTTCACCATGCCGCCCGTCTCTTTGGGGACGGTGAAACGGTAGCGCGCCACGTCCGAACGGCCCGAATGGATCTGGTTGTTCTGCGCGATGGCGCGCGTCCGCCAGATCATGTGCTTGTCGTTGAACGTTCCGTCGGCCATCACGAGATAGGTCTTGTAGTTGTGGGCCGATTCGTCCAAGTAACCATCCGGCTTGATGAAACCGGATCGATAGAGCACACGTCCGGCCGCGTCCGAGACCGTAAACTCGACATAAGCCTCGTAGAAATCGCGCAATTCAGGCGGGAACGAATGACCGATGTTCTTGTTGGTGATCACCACATCGGCCGTGATCGTATCACCCGGTTCGATCACAAAGCGGCTTCGATTGATCGGCGCGATGAACTGCTCTTCGCTGCTGCCGCGCGGCTGCCGACGGATGGCGAAGATGTCCACGCCGACGGCGTCGTTCTCCAAAAAGCGACGCACGGCCTCGACCTGCTCGTTCCACCCGTAGAAGTACGGAATGGCCGTGTTGGCCGCCGCCCAACGGTGCGAAGCGACCGCACCGTTTTTGGCCGACACATCGTAAAACTTCACCTGCTCGGGTTGCATGTGGCAGGCGCGGCAATCCATCTTGTCGCGCACGTAGAACGGATGCGGCGACTCTTTGGAGAAAGAGGACATCTGGTGCTCATCGCCGAGCGAGAAGGTGCGAATAAATTTATAGTCGTTCAGTTCGCGCGGCACCTGCGACTTGTGACAGGCGGCACAGAACCACGTCGATTTCAACACCGGACGCATCATCGCCCGCCGGTGCGACGGGATGTCGTTCAGAATCTCTTGATCGGTGACATCGAGCAGTTTGGTTCCGTCCTCGCGCACCAACAGCGCCGGTTCGCCCATCACGTAACCGCCGATCCCCTTGCCGTTAACCGATTGAATCGAGTGGCAGGCGATGCATGACACGCCCTCTTCATCGAACGGACGATCTTTGAAGACCGGATTCGCCGTCAGCGCGCCGGAAAAGAGCGCCGCCGGATTGTGGCACGCCTCGCAGTGGCGCGTAAACTCGATGCCGCGTTGCGCGATGATGTCCTTGACGTTCTTCTGATAGAAAGGTTCGCGGAAGGAGTTGCGGTGGGCCGATTGCAACCACTGCGCGTGCACGTCCGTGTGGCATTGCATGCAGCGCGTCGAAGAGATGAACTTTTCGGGCGGGATGAACCTGCCCGTCTCCGTGGTCGCGTTGCTTGGCGCAAACGGGTTGGAACCGAAGCGCCAATCGTAGCTAGCTGCGACCTTGTCGTGATACGACAGCGCTTCGCCACCGCCAGCGCCGACGACGCTGCGCGTCGTCACCCAAACGAGGGCGAAGATGGCCACCGTCACCAAACAGGCAATCGCTCTCCTTCTGATCTCTCTGCTCTCCATCATCCCGCTCCCGTTCATGGTGGCAAGCTTGCCGCCTTGACGCTCGCGCCCAGCATGCGCCGGACGAGGAGGACTTCCCTTGTTGCTCGACGAAACAAACGCGCCGCGAGTGCACAGTTTTGCTCCGCGCGGTTCTTTTGTCATGCGACCGAAGCAAGATTCATCACTATAACTTTGGTTATAGAAACGCAGGCGCCGATCACAACTCTGCAGGTCGCTCATCTGGGCGCCTTCCGACAAGCGACCTTCAGGGAGAGGCACCGCTCAACTGTTGCGCGCGGAGTTTTTCATCGAACATGCGCTCTTGTTTGGCCTGCTTCTCCAGCGCTTCGAGCCGCCTGAACTCGTTGAGCGCGGCCTGCGCGCGCTCCATGTTCTTCAAGCGCGAGTAAGCGAGAAAGAGTTGATAATGGGCCTGCGTGTGCGTCGGATTGAGCGCCAGCACCTGCTCCAATCGCCGGACCGCTTCCGAGTAATCACGCCGCTTGACGGCGATGCGCGCGTAGTCGTACAGCGCCGGGACGTTCTTCGGGTCGATGGCGAGCGCCCGACTGAGCGTCCGTTCGGCATCATCAAGTCGGCCCTGTTCGAGATAGACGTAGCCGAGGCTGGCGAGCGCGTCCAGATGGTTGGGCTGCTTGGCAACGAAGCCTTCGAGCAGTTGGCGCGCGACGTCGAAGTTGCCTGCGGCGCGATGCGCGTAGCCGCGCAAATATTCGATGTCCTTGATGGTCGGATCGAGTTCGGCGGCAAGGTCAAAGTCAGCTGCCGAAGCCATCCACTCGCCCTTGCGGTAGTGGGCATTGGCGCGCGCCAGAACGTAGGCGGCCTGTTTCGGTTCGAGTTCGATGGCCGCCGTGTAGGCTTTGATCGCCTCTTCCCAAACGCCGGCGCGGAAGTATTCGCGCCCGAGCATGTAGTGGTACTTGGAGTTGCGCGGTTCGCGTTCGACTGCGTGACGAAACTCCTCGATGGCGTTGGCGTGATCGCCCTTGGCGCTGGCGATCAGCCCCAAACGAAAGTGAGTCTCCGCCGGTTGCGGATTCAGGTCGGCGGCCTCGGCCAGATACTGCGCCGCCTCGTCGTTACGATCCAAGTTGTAGAGGGCGATGCCGAGGTTGTAGAGCACCTCGAAGGTGCGCGGCTGCAGTTGGTTGACGCGCGCGAAAAGACGGGCTGCGCGTTCATACTGCCCGTTTTGCGCGAGCGCCGTGGCGAGCGTGAAGAGAGCGCGCGGATCGTTTCCGGCAGCCCGTTCGACCAGATCGGCAGCGGCGTCGGCCTCGCGCACCCGTCCAGCACGATAGCCGACGTTCAAAAATGCGAGGGCCAGTTGCGGATCGTCCGGCGCCGCGGCGCGCGCGCGCGCGAAGTGTTCCGCCGCTTTAGCGAAGTCGCCCGCATCGCCGTAGAGTGCGCCCAGATTGTAATGGGCTTGCAGGTGATCAGGTTCGAGACGAAGCACGCGCTCGAATTCGGTGATGGCCTCTGCTGTCCGCCCGCGCAAGGCGAGCACGCGCCCCAGGTTGTTGCGAGCGCTCACCAGTTGCGGATCGAGTTCAACGGCGCGCTTGAACTCGGCGAGCGCCTCGTCCGTGCGTCCCGTGCGATCGAGCACGACGCCGAGCACGTTGCGTGCAATGGCCGAACGCGGCGCTTGTCGCACGGCTTGGCGCGCGGCCCGTTCAGCCTCGCCGAGCGCGCCTGCTTCCAACGCGCGCACGGCCGCCGCGAGCGACGCTTGCGCTTCCGCATTCAATGCGCCGGACGCGCTCTGTGGTTGCCCGCAAGCGCCCGTCGCGCACAGCGCGAGCGTTACGATGGCCGCATAGCACGTCCCAAGCGCTCGTCTGCGCACGGCACAACTCGTTCTTCGCATAACCGTCACTTCCTACGGTCTCAGCGAGATGAAGAATCATCGGTGCGCTGGACCAGCCTTCTTCGCATCGCCGTCGCGTCCTAAGGTTTCGGCGCCGTCCCTGTGCGGAACTCGGTGTTGAGCCGATCCACGGTGGCGAACTCGCGTGCGGCCTCTTCATCGCGCCCGAGACGCTTGAGCGCTAATCCCAACTGATAGCGCGCATCGGCCCGGTCCGGAGCGAGCGCGACGGCGGTTCGCAGCGCCTCCAGCGCTTCTGCCGGACGATTGGCGAGCAGCAGAGCGCGTCCGAGCGCCCATTGCGCCTCGAAATTCTTCGGATCGAGCGCGGTGGCGCGTCGCAACGCAGCGATGGCCTCCTCGATCTTGCCCTGTTTGACGAGAAGCGCGCCGAGTCCGAGCTGACCGTAGATGGATTGCGGTTCGTGCCCGACGATCTCTTGATATTCGCGCATGGCCGCCTCCGCCTCGCCCAACGCCTCGAGCACCGTTCCGAGGAGAAACCGCGCTTCAGCGTGGCGCGGATTGAGCTTGACCGCCGCGCTCAAGCTCCGCGCAGCGTCGGCGTAGTTGCGCATCATGTACTGCACGCGCCCGAGATAGAGATTGGCATCGAAACTCGCCGGATCGAGCGCCACGGCCTGCGTCAGGGATTCCAACGCTTCGCGTTCGGCACCACCGCGCGAAGCGAGGATGATACCGAGAAGCGTGTGCGCTGGGGCGGCGCCGGCATTCAACCGAAGCGCCCGTCGCGCCTCACGTTCTGCTTCGTCCGTGCGCCCGGCGTTGTAGAGCGCAAGCGCGTGGAAGTAAGCCGCCTCGACCGAATCGGCTTGGCGGCGCGCCAGTTCATCGAAGACTTCGACCGCTTCTGGCCACCGCTGCATCTTCAGGTAGGCTAGTCCGAGGTCTTGTCTTAC
>CAKZOF010000730.1 GCA_937135995.1 uncultured Pyrinomonas sp. | reverse complement strand
CGAAGCGTCGTCCAACTTGGCGCGTTACGATGGCGTGCGCTACGGTTTTCGCGCCGAGGAAGCGGAAGAGCTGGTCGATATGTATCGTCGCACACGCGATCAAGGGTTTGGCCCCGAAGTCAAGCGGCGCATCATGCTCGGTACGTTCGTGCTCTCGTCGGGGTACTACGATGCCTATTACCGAAAAGCTCAACAAGTGCGTACATTGATCAAAGAGGATTTTCAGTGTGCGTTCGAGCGCTGCGATGCCATTGTCACGCCGACTTCGCCGACGCCGGCGTTTCTGCTTGGCGAAAAGACAGATGATCCACTGACCATGTACTTGAGCGATATCTACACCTGCATCGTCAACCTTGCGGGAGTGCCTGGCATCTCCGTCCCGTGCGGCCTGTCTTCGGCGGGATTGCCGATCGGCATGCAACTCATCGGCCGTCACTGGGATGAAGCGCTGTTGCTTAGACTGGCGCACGCCTATGAACTCGCGCAGCCTTTCACCGCGCGCCCGCGTGTGATGGTGGAATAACCATGGATCGGTGGTGAGGGCCAGAACGCGAGCGCTCCCCCGCGCTCTATCGTCACACGAGGGATCGGACGTGCTCTGCAACGGAACCTTGCTTGAGCGGTGATCGTTGAAGTCCGTCTCCGCTCGCCCACCGCCGCAGTGGCGGCCCATGAGGGTCCGGCGCTGAATTTCTCAGCCCTGGGTCAGCAGCGGAAAGAGGCGGTCAGTTCCTCGGCGTTCGACTTTTCTGCAGGCGTGGTTCGCCTCCATCACCGCACAACCTTGAGTTCCAACGTTTGCTGCCCTTCGATGACGAAATCAGAGGGTGGCATCTCCTTTTCGTAGATCGGCGATAGCGGTGTTGGTGTGTAGCCGCCAGCCGTTCGCTCGCTGCCGAGCGTAGCGAGCACCGAGGGCGGCAGGTTGGGTAGTTCGTCCGTGCCGATCAATGCGCCGGGCGCGAGTTTGAAGAGCTTGACGTAGAGCCGATCGTTCTTTTTCAGGCGGTTGATGGCGTTCACCAACTGGCCCAAGTCTTTGGGGACGAAGCTTTGCGTCTCCATGCTCTGTTGGAGAGAGCCGCCATCGCCGACGAAAAGGAGCAGTTTGCCCGGCGAAACGTCAGTCGGGATCAAGATTGGAATGCGCTGTACGATCTGTTGACCGGAATCGGTGCGGATGAAGGCTTGCACTTCGACTCGCTCTCCGGGCGCGACTTCGGTTCGGTCGAGCGCGATGCGGTCGAGCGTCCCGGCGCGACGCCCATCGACTGAATTTATGTCGAGCGAGATGCGTTTGATCTCGACGCCGGCAAAGCCGCTATCAAGCAGCGCGCCCACCGGCGCGGCAACGGCTCCCGCAGCCAACAGTGGCGCGTTCGAAGAGGAAAAGCGCTGCTCGAGGCGAATCTTCTCTTGTCCTTTGATTTCAACTTCGCCGCGCACGCTGACGGTGGAATCGCCCAAACTCCGCTCGCTCGTCGCGATTGTGTTATAGATCGTGATGTTGAGCAGAAGCGGCGTCAGAAATTGATCGTTGATAACCTCGTAGACAAAGCTTTCGACGCGCCCGCGGCTTGTTTTGAGATCGATCTTGACGGGGATCATCTTCGGCTCTTCGCCAAGCGTGCCGAGGATACCCGTCGCTCTATCTTGCGTCAGACGGCCGACCATCTGACTTGGCACCGTCAATTTGAAAGAGTTGTAAGTGTTCGGGATCACGGAGACCACCGAACTTTCGCTCATCGGCATATCGGCGCTGCCGAGTCCTAAAAACGGATGGCCGAAAGCGTAGACGCGCTCGCCATCACGCAGGGTCACTGTGCCGGAAGCAGCGATGGAGTAGTCGCCGCGCACCAGTTGCACGCTGACCGAGGTGCCGGGCGCGAGCGTTTTTTCGGTCGCTTTGGCCAGCGGCGTGATCGGCGCGCCGCCGCCAGCCCCGGCCACCGGCAGCAACCCGACGGATTGGAGTTGCGGGGCATACAGTTGCAGCGCATCGGCTGAAATGCCGCTGAAGACGATCGGCGTGGCGATGGGCGCAAGTTGCTGGCCGAGGAGCGAAGCGAGCGGCGAGCCGGTCGCCACGGGCGCGATGAAGGTGGTCGCGGCGGCTGGCGGGCGCGGCACCCGGAATTTCCACTCCAAGCCCGCCAGTTCGGCCACGGAGACGGGGCGCGGTGCCGTGACGGCGCGGTCGGGAGCAGGCGCGCGTTCGAAGACGGAGATCATCTGCTCGATGGGTGTGATGCCGGCGATCGGCTCTTTGGAGAAAGGAAAGCTATAAGCGATCGCGCCCACCAGTTTCCCATCGATGAAAACGGGCGAACCGGACATGCCAGCGAACACCCCTGTCTTTTCAACCCGCGGCCCGGAAAGACGCGCGATGATCACGGCTTGTCGTGGTCCCGGGAAGTTGGG
>CAKZOF010000729.1 GCA_937135995.1 uncultured Pyrinomonas sp. | reverse complement strand
TGACGATGCTCGCTTTCGACGTCGCCGAATTTCAAACCCAACGCGTCAGAGACGAATTGATGCGGCACGGCTGGTTTCAGACCGTGTTGGACGATCTACCACACTTCACCTTCTTGGGACGCACGGCGGAAGAACTTCCGCGTCTCGGATTGAAGCCTACGGTCATCGCCGGTCAAATCTTTTGGACGCCTGACTTGAATCGAGAAGACCGCTTTCGAGGAGAAGACGAAGCATGATCATCTGCCCATCTTGCGGGAACGAAAATACTGACGGCATGCGCTTCTGCGTCCGTTGCGGCGCGATGCTGCCGCCGCCGCCGGGGTCTTGGAAAGCGCCGGAGGAACAACAAACAGGCTACGGCGCGGTGAATCAAACCACGCTGCCGCCGACCTACAACCCGCAGACCAGCGCGCCATATCGCGCACAGCCTTCCGCCGCCGAACCGATCCATCCGGCGATCCCGGCGCTAGTTAGCTTTCTCTTTCCGGGTCTCGGACTGCTCTTCGTTCCGAACAAGGTCGGCTTGGCGATAGTCATTTTCATTGTCCATATGGTCGTCATGTTCTTCTACTTCATAGTTGCGTTCATCCTCTCCTTCATCGGCATAGGCATATGCATGTTCCTGCTTGTCCCGGTGGTCAACGTGTTCATCGCGCTTCATTCCTATGACGAAGCGGCCAAAGCGTCGAACGGCAAGTTTCAGCCGATTCTGTTCAAGTGAGACACCCATGTTCGCCGAGTTCACCACCGCGCTCTACGATGTGCTGATGGCAGCGAGCGGTCTCTTCTGCCACCAACTCCCGGACCGATCGCCGCACCTTTTCGGCGTTCAACTGCCGCTCTGCTGGCGCTGCAGCGGCATCGCGCTCGGCGCTTGGACGCTGCTCATCTACATTTTGCGCGCGCACGCGCGGCCGCCGCTGAGCGTGAGCTTTGTTCTCGCGTCGCTGCTGCCGCTTGATGTCGCAGGCGCCGCGCTCGGCTTCTGGCACGGTTCGAACGCGGTGCGCTTTGTGACGGGGCTGCTGTGGGGCTTCTTCGGCGCGAGCGCGTTGCTCGGCGTCGTCGTGCGGGCGTGCGCCGAGCGACCGAGAGGCGGCGCGCCTTGCCCGCACGAACCGTTGCCTGTGCGAAGCGCGCCGCGGCGTACGCCTCAAACTTGGGTCGAGCGCCGATTCCACTCCTGAACCGCACCAAGATCGAGACGGCGAACACTCCCTGCTGGATCCAGCATCAAACGAGCGCCGCTGAAGAGCCTTTCTTTGGCGGCCCGAACGGTGTTAAACTTCGAGGCAACCGACGTGAGCGGGGCGTTGGAGCGACCGACGCGATCAGGATCAGCCCGCGCGCCGACATGAGTTCAAACGCCGCCCTCCTTTTCTCGGAGAGCGACCCTTGATCCCGGCTAGAGGGTCACGCATGGAAGTTCCGCAGATCGTTGCAGGCAGGTTCCGCATCGAAAACGAGATCGGGCGCGGCGGCATGGGTACGGTCTATGGCGCCACGCACATCGAACTCGAACGGCTCGTTGCCATCAAGATTCTGAAGCCGGAATTCTCCGCCCAGAAAGAGTTGGCCGACCGCATCTTGCGCGAAGCGCGCACCATGGCCAAACTTCGCCACCCGCGCGCGGCCATGGTCTTCGACGCCGGACGACTCGAAGACGGACGCCCGTTCATCGTCATGGAGTACGTCCAAGGTCGAACGCTCGCCGACACGCTGGCGCGTGAGCATCGCCTTTCGCCGGAACGCGCCGTCCGCATCGCCATCGAGATCTGCGAGGCGCTGGCCGAAGCCCACGCGCTCGGCATCGTCCATCGCGATCTGAAACCGTCCAACATCATGCTCGGCGCGCGTGGTGCCGTGGTGCTCGATTTCGGCGTCGCCAAAATGATCCAAACGGCGACTGAAGCGACGCATACGCACGCGACGACCGAATCAGGGGTGATCGTCGGCACGCCGCGTTACATGTCGCCCGAACAGTGCACCGGACTTCCCATCGGCCCAGCCAGCGACCTGTACAGTTTGGGCGTGGTGCTCTACGAGATGCTTGCCGGGCGGCCACCTTTTGTTGATCCACTTCCATCGGCCATCTTGGTCAAACAAGCGACCGCGCCGCCGCCGCCTTTGCCACGCTTTTGTCCGGCAGCCCCACCGGAACTGGTTCGCGTCGTGCATGCGCTTTTGGCCAAAAGCGCCAGCGACCGCCCGCGTTCAGCGAACGAAGCGAAACGAATGCTCGAAAGATGTCTCCGGCGCGAGCCTGCGGAAGAGACGCCGCCGCTGGCGGCGACCATCGCTTCGCTCAACGCGCGCCCTGCGGCTGCCCGTCTCGGCGTGCTGATTTCGTTGGTTCTGCTCTTCGGCGCGCTTCTCGTCGGCGCGATGAACTTTCGCACCGCAAACTCGGAAGCGACCACGCTGCGGCACGAACCGGAACAGCCCGGCAGCACGGCACTGCCGACGCCGTTGCCAGCGGCGACGCTTTCGCCGTCCAAGTTGCAAACCACTGCGCGACGGTCGGTCTCCTTCGATATCTCCGAGCAAAGGGGCAGACTCGTCCTGACCATCGCGCGCAAGGGAACGCGATTCGCTTCGACCAAACGCATCGACCTCGGCAGCGCCGATTGGCGCGATGCGCGCTGGACGGTCGAACTGAGCGACATCGACGGCGACGGCGAGGACGAAGTGTTGTGCCTCGGCGTGCGGCGCACGCGCCAACGCCGCCTCGTGCTCTACGCTCCGCGTACGGATCGCTCGTACAGCGTCGAGATACGCTCGCCTCACAACCGAAATAGCGCGCAGCGACTGATCTGGTCGGCGAGCGCAGCGGCGCGCGAAGCTGCCCCGTTTCGCGCCGCGTTGCACGAGCGAGCGCGCACTTTGGTGGCCCAGTTCTGACCCGCGCACAGGCAAAACGCGCCGCCGTTTCAGCGCAAGAGGCGCGGCAATGCCGGCCCAAACCGTTTCATGATCCGTGGGGCGCGCCGCCCACGCGCCGAAGCGAACGCGCCGCGCAGAGTTCCGTCGCGTTCACGGAACGAGCGGCCACGCCATGGGAACGAGCAGCATCACGACGAGAAAGATGGCAAGGGTGAGGATCGAGCCGACCTTGATGAAATCGAAGAAACGGTAGCGTCCCGGCGCGTAGACGAGCACGCAGGCCGGTTCGAGCGGCGTCAAGAACGAGCAAGAAGCCGCATAAGTGACGGCGACGGCGAACGTGCGCGGATTCAAGCCCAAAGCGAGCGCCGTTTTGACGGCGACCGGCAGGACCACCAGCGCGGCAGCTTGATTCGACATCGGCTGCGTCAAAAAGACCGTCAACAGAAAGAATCCGGCGAGCACGGCCGTGCCGCCGTGTTCGCCCACAGCACGCACGATCAAGTCGGCGAGATACTGATCCGTAGTCGTCTTTTCCATTGCTGCGCTAAAGCTGATCAGTCCAGCGATCAACACCACCAATCGCCACTCGATCAAACCATAGATCTCCTGCGCGTTGATCGTTCGCGTGGCGAGCAGCAAAAGGACGCCCGCAAGCACGGCGACGACCAGCGGCACCGCTTTGGTAACCGAAAGCGCGAGAAAGAGCGCAAAAGCAGCGAGCGCCCACTTCTGCTTCCCTGTGCGCGTGCCGCGTTGAGAAACGTCCTGCAAGATCAGCAGGTTGCCATCGGCGGCGAGATGTTCGACGTCTTCGCGCCGCCCCTGCACCAGTAGCACATCGCCGAAGCGCAGCGGGACATCGCTCATCTTCGCCAACAACGAGACGCCGTGACGATTGAGCGCAAGCACCGTCAGCCCGTAGCGTTCGCGAAACTGCAGGCGCTTGAGCGTTCGCCCGATCAACGCCGAACCGCGCAAGATCATGACCTCGAAAAGCTGCATCTCGCCGTCGCGCAGATCGCGGTCGCTCAGCTTGAAGTCCGGCTTGATCTCGATGCCGGCCTCCGTTTTGACGCGCAAAATCTCTTCCACGCGCCCGCGCACGAGAAGCAGATCGCCGGCTTTGATCTTCTCTGTGGAATGCGGCGCAAGGCGCTTCCCTTCGTCGCGCAGAACGCCGATCACCGTCAGATCCAGCGCCTCGCTCAAGTCCGCTTCCGCAACGCTTCTTCCGACCAGCGGAGAGTTCGGTAGAACGATTACCTCCGAAACGTATTCGCGGATGTGATATCGCTCGGTCAATGAGCGCGCCGCGCTCCCGCGCGCCGGAAGCAACCGGAGACCGATCAAGAGCATGTAGGTCAACCCGACCCCGACGATCGCCAAGCCCACTGGTGTCAACTCGAACATCGAATACGGGGCCAGCCCGTACCGTGGCAAAGCCGCGCTCACGGCGAGGTTCGTCGATGTTCCGATGAGCGTCGTCGTGCCGCCGAGAATGGCGCCGAAAGCGAGCGGCATCAGCAACTTCGACGGTTGAATGCGCGCTCTTTCGGCGATCCCCATAACGACCGGCAACAGCATCGCCGTCGTCGTCGTGTTCTTCATCACCGAAGCGGAAGCCGCAGCGACGACCATGACGAGCGCCGTCAAACGAAACTCGTTGCCGCCGGCCAGACGATGCAATCTGCGCCCGACGGCATCGACGAGGCCCGTTTTGACCAAACCACCCGTCAGCACGAACAAAGAGGCGATGGTGATGACCACGTCGTGACCGAAACCTGCCAGCGCTTCGTCCACCGTCAGCGTTCCCGTCAGAATGAGCGCGAGCACGAGCAACACGCTCACGATGTCCACAGGGATGCGCTCGGTGGCGAAAAGCGCGAGCGCGGCCAACAAGAGGATGAGCACGGTGGCGATTTGCGGCGTCATTTTTTCAGCTCGGTTGGCTTCGGAAACGCGCAAACACCAGGGAGTCCCGTCAGCGAGAGGCGCGCTTCACAAGGCAAACCAACGAGAAGCAGCGGCCATCGGCGATACGGGAACTCGTGGTTTCCAAAATTCAAAATCAACATGAAGACTGGCATTGTGCTACGAAGCGACGACGAGGAGCAAGCGCGTGGCGTGAAGCAAGGTTGGCGACTTTCCCAAGTTCGACCGCGTTGCCGTGCGAACCTGCGTCACCAATCGAGCGGCAGCGTGCGTTGCCCGCGCTGTCGTTCTGCGCGCGGCGGATGCACGGCCAGATGTCGCGCGTCGAACCCGAGCGCGCGCAAATGCCTGGCGAAACTGGCCTCGCCGTGCGTGGTCAAAATGCGCCGCGCTCCGCTTTCGGTTGCGACTCGAAGGAGCTCATCGAAGTCAGCGTGATCCGAGAGCGGCAGAAGAAGATCGACGCCGCGATAGATGTAGGGCGCGCTGCGGTGCAGCGCCCATCCCGTGAGCATGATGACGTACCTATGCGGGATATTGGCGATCATCGGCATTCGCCGACAACTCGGCGGCGCGATCAGCACGTGCCCGTCGAGCGCACCGCGTTCGTAGCGGAAGAATTGACCGCTGAACCGGACGCCGAGTTCGCGATAAATTTGCGCGATGTTCCACACGGCGCCGTGCAGCATCACGCGGTAGCCGCGCCTCAGAAGCAGCTCCAAAGCTTCTTGCCCCTTGCCGAGCGCGTAGGCGAGTACCACCGGAACGCGCCCCTGCGCGAGCGCTTGGTCCACCGCTTGGTACAAGCGCGCGACGACCTCTTCCTGCGGCGGGAAGCGGTAGCGCGGTTCACCAAAGGTCGCTTCCATCACAAGCGTGTCGCACGCGATGATGCGCGCCGAGGCGGCAACGACGTTCTCCCGAAGCTTGAAATCACCCGTGTAAAGCAACCTTTCGCCGTCGGCTTCGACGAGCACCTGCGCCGAACCCAAACAATGACCCGCCGGATAAAGCGTGAGCGCGTAGCGCCCGTAGTCGCGCCGTTCGCCGTAGGGCAACTCTTCCGTCTCCGCTTCGCCGAGGCGATGGCGGAAGAGACGCGCTGTTTCGGGCGTGGCGATCACTCGTCGGTGAGGTGCGATGTGATCGGAATGAGCGTGCGTGATGACGCATGCCGCGCGCGGCTCGGCCGCATCGAGCCACAGATCCAACTCCGGCAAGCAAAGCCCTTGCAGATACTCCACTCTTAGCACGACGCGCTGCCCCCTTGTTCGCTTCGGCGGATCGCTGGAGTTGCCGAACAGCGGAACTCTGCGAGATCATACCGCTTCGCCGCCGAAAGTTGCACGGCGTGGATCGATGCCTCGCCCCGGGCCGACCTGCTCTTCGCGCGGCGCAAAAGCATGCGAGAGATGACATGAGCGATGAACTGGAAACGAGGAAACACGTCGTCGTCGCGCGCATCCGTCGCGCACAGCTTCTCTACGCAGCGACGCTCGTTCTCTTTGCGACGCTCGCGTTGTTGGCCCACCTTTACGCCTATTTCGGCTGGGATGTGGCAGTGGTCCGCATGGTCCAATCCTTCGATCAACCGTGGCTGCTTGCGGCCATGCGCGCCGTGTCGGTCGTCGGCAACGGCTGGCTCCCTTACGCGCTGACCGCAGCAACGACCATCGCGCTCGCGGCTTTGAAGCTGAAACGCGAAGCGGCGCATCTGGTTCTCAGCGCTGGCGGCGGCGCGCTGCTAAACAACGCGATCAAGCTGCTGATCGCGCGCCCGCGCCCCGGCGCCGATCTGGTCAAAGTCTACGGAGC
>CAKZOF010000728.1 GCA_937135995.1 uncultured Pyrinomonas sp. | reverse complement strand
ATTATACAGAGCTTGTGAGAAATTGCCAGCAGAGCGGCGCGGCGCGTAACCGCGGTCAACTTTTCATGGCGGTTCTCGCGGACGACAGAACGACACCCGGCTTAGAAAATCCATTCGCGTCGCGCGTGCGATGGGGCACGTTGCTGTTGATGAAAGGTCGTCTTCAAGTTTGCGCTTGCAGACTGGAAGTGAGCTCTCTTCGTGCCGAAAAAAGAACGATCCCGGACCGCCGAGGTGATCCGGGATCGTTCGGGCGCGATCGTCCTCCCCGCGCTAGTTGTGTTTGCGCGTTCACGGTTGAGCGTTGATCTCAACGAGCATCTGCACGTTGGCGCTGACGGTCAACTTGCCGGGTTCGATGGGAGTCGGCGGTGCCGCTTCGGCCACTCGGCTAGCGGCCTTGACGTAAACGTCCTGCGGCACGGGACGGATGATGCCGCCTTCTTGCACTTCGAGAACGCGAATGACACGTCCGCCGAGGCTACGCGCGATGGTTTGCGCTTTTTCGAGCGCTGCGCGCGTCGCTTCGCTCAACGCTCGCGCACGCACTTCGCGGTCCTCGCGAATCGTGAAGGACAGGCCGTCGATGTTGTTCGCGCCAGCGCGCGACGCTTCATCGATGACCGTTCCGACCTTGGTCAAATCGCGCAACGTGACGATGACCGAATTGCGCGCGAGATATCCGGTGATCGTCGGCGGCATGTTCGGGCGGTAATCCATCTGCGGTTGCAAGCTGTAACCCCCCGTTTTGATCTCGGCTCCAGCGCCGGCCACGGCTTTGACAGCGCGTTGAACCGCATCGCTTCGCCGCGCGTTCTCCTGTTGCGTTTCGAGGGCGCTTTTGCTCTGCGTGACGACGGCGATGGTGATGATCGCCGTATCCGGTTGGATCTCGATGTCGGCATCGCCGCTGACGGCAACGCGCGTGAAGCCAGAGAGAAGGCCGCGTTGATTCGAAGCGTTGACGGGGCGAAGCGTGCGAGCTTCGAACGGCACTCCTTCCTGATACGTGGTCACCACGTCGGGGCGCGTCTGGCCCATCGCTTCGACCTCAGCCCCTTCGCGAAACCAGGCTTCTCGCTCGAAGCGCTGCGCGTTGAGCAAGAGGAACTTCTGGTACTCCGAAGCGATGATCCACCCGCCCGGTTCGACGGTGCGCGTCAGTCGCCCACGCACGCGCGCTTCCTGCGCATGCCCGATGGTGAGAAACAGTGCCATCGCTAGACACAGATGAATCGCTCGCGTGAAAGATCTGGAGGCATTCGTCATCATGATTTTCTTCTCCTTAAGTTGATCGAACATCGCGCGGCCAGCATAGCGCACGGGCAGTGCAGAGTGCGAAGCTGCGGCGCACGCCGAGAGAAGAGAAGCTGCGTGATGTGCAAATGGTTGCTTGGGCACGCGCTGCTTTGTTAGCATCTGAAAACGGAATGAAATCCTTCGACAAAAGACCGATCAACCTCAAAAAACCCCGGCGTGATGGACGCCTCATCACCGTCGGGCGTGTCGAAGACTTGCCCGAAGGGCGCGGCGCGACGGTAGAGTTGATGGACGGAACGGAGCTTGCTCTTTACAACGTCGGCGGGCGCTTTTACGCCGTCGAAAACTTCTGCCCACACAAAGGCGCGCCGCTCGCCGATGGTTTCCTCCACGGGCGCATCGTCGAATGCTGCTTGCATGGGTGGCGCTTCGACGTCGGCACAGGGCAGTGTTTAACGCGGCCCGGCTGCGACATCGAAACCTACGAAGTCGTCATCGAAGACGGCGTGATAAAGATACGGCTCTGAAACGCGCGCATGGCCAGCGAGGACGCCGTGCCGACCGCGGCGCTCATTCTTCCTTCGACAGTTCGCTTACATTGAGGGGGCGCGTCAGCTACGTCGAAGACTCTTTTTGGCTTTGGCGGTTCACACCTTGTCGAAAAGTATTGATGTCGTCAAGTACACGCTAAGCACACCATCCATGAGTCGCTTCTTGTTGCCCTAAACTGGCTCTCTCGAAACCTGGTCGAGCGCTTCCCGAGGCAATCTCGCGCGAAGTCATCGTCGCAAAGTAGTCGGCCAGCGCGATCAATCGCCTTTTTGTTGCACCGGGGAGAGGTGTTTGCTCATCTCGAGCATGCGCTGAACGGGCCGCAGCGCGCGACGCATCGTCTCTTCATCGAGCGTGATTTCTGGCCTTCGGTCGCGCATGCAGAGGTAAAGCTTCTCCAGCGTGTTCAAACGCATGTAAGGACACATCGCACAGCTACAGCCGGAATTGGGCGGCGAGCAGATGAACTCGGCGTCGGGGCGCGCCTTCTTCATCTGGTGGATGATGCCCGCTTCGGTGGCGACGATGAACTGTTTCTTCTCGGTGTGCTTTTCGACATACCTCAGCAGCGCGAGCGTCGAGCCGACGAATTCTGCCTGTTGAAGTACGGCCTCTTCGCATTCGGGGTGCGCGATGATCGCCGCTTTCGGGTACGCGGCGCGCAGTTGCAGCAAACGGCGCGCGTTGAACTGCTCGTGAACGATGCAGAAACCGGGCCACAGGACCATCTTCCGTCCGGTCTGCTTTTCGACCCAGCGTCCCAAGTGCCTGTCTGGTCCGAAGACGATCGGTTTGTCGGGCGGAAGTTGACGGATGATGTCGACCGCGTTCGACGAAGTGACGATCACGTCGGAGAGGGCTTTCACTGCCGCCGATGAGTTGATGTAGTTGATGACGATGTGACCCGGATACTGCTTCAACCACTCGGCATAGACGTCGGCGGGACAGCGATCGGCGAGCGAACATCCGGCGTCGAGATCCGGTAGATAAACAGGCTTGTCGGGGTTCAGGATCTTCGCCGTCTCGGCCATGAAGTGGACGCCGCAGAAGACGATGCAGTCGGCGTCGGTTTTAGCTGCTGCCTGTGCCAAGGCGAGCGAATCGCCGACGAAATCGGCCAAGTCTTGAATGCTCTCCTCTTGATAGTAGTGGGCGAGGATGACGGCGTTCATCTCCTTTTTGAGGCGCAAGATCTCCGCTTCGAGATCGAGCGACGGATCAATCGTCGCCAGTCGCGCTGAAATGTCCATCTCTCGCCCCGGCAAGATCTCAGGCGTCATATTTCGCGTGCCCCATTCGACGTTCTTCGACGATGGCAGAATTCTAGCACATCAACGAGCTTGAAGACTTCTCCGGCATCAAGGGTGCGTCATCTCTTCGGGCTTGACGTAGCGGTCGAACTCTTCGCCCGTCAGGATGCCGAGTTCGATCGCCGCTTCGCGCAAGCTGATGCCCCGTTTGTGCGCGTGTTTGGCGATCTTCGCCGCGTTGTCGTAACCGATGTACGGGTTGAGCGCCGTCACCAGCATGAGCGAATTGCGCACGTGCTCGGCAATGCGCTCGCGGTTGAGTTCGATGCCGGCCACGCAATAGTCGACGAAGTTGTGGCAAGCGTCGCGCAGCAGCCGGATCGAGTGAAGCAGATTATAGATCATCACGGGCTTGAAGACGTTCAGCTCGAAGTTGCCTTGCGAACCGGCAAAGCCAATGGCCGCATCGTTGCCCATCACCTGCACAGCGACCATGGTCATCGCTTCACACTGCGTCGGATTGACCTTGCCCGGCATGATCGAAGAGCCTGGTTCGTTCTCCGGCAAGATGAGTTCGCCCAGACCGGCGCGCGGCCCCGAAGCGAGCCAGCGTATGTCGTTAGCGATCTTCATCAGCGAGGCAGCGAGCGTCTTGAGCGCGCCGCTCGCAAAGACGATCTCGTCGTGTGCCGAGAGCGCGGCGAACTTGTTCGGGTGAGAACGGAAGGGAAGTCCGGTGAGTTCGGCGATCTTGGCGGCGGCGCGTTCGGCGAATTCGGGATGCGTATTGAGTCCGGTGCCGACCGCCGTGCCGCCGATGGCCAGATCGTACAGTCCATCGAGCGTTTGCTTTAGACGTTGCACATCGCGTTCGAGCAGACTGGCCCAGCCGGACATCTCTTGTCCGACCGTGAGCGGCGTCGCGTCTTGCAAATGCGTGCGCCCGATCTTGACGACATCGGCGAACTCACGGGCTTTGGCCTCGATCGCCGCACGCAGGCGTTCGACTTCCGGGATCAGCGCGTGCATCTGTTCAGCCGCCGCGATGTGCATCGCCGTTGGGAACGTGTCGTTCGACGATTGCGACATGTTCACGTCATCGTTCGGGTGGATCGGCTTTTTGCTTCCGAGTTGGCCGCCTGCAAGCTCGATCGCGCGATTGGCGATGACCTCGTTGACGTTCATGTTCGTCTGCGTGCCGCTGCCCGTCTGCCAAACGCGCAAAGGGAAATGCGCGTCGAGCTTTCCGGCGATCACTTCATCCGCCGCTTGCACGATCAACCGCGCTTTCTCTTCGGGCAGCTTGCCGAGTTCAAGGTTGACGAGCGCGGCGGCTTTCTTCAGGATGCCGAACGCGCGGATGAGTTCGCGCGGCATCAGATCATCGCCGATGCTGAAGTACTTGAGCGAGCGTTGAGTCTGCGCGCCCCAGTACTTGTCAGCCGGAACTTCGATCTCGCCCATCGAATCGCGTTCGATGCGTGTTCCCTTCGCCGGCTCTTTCTGCTCAGTCGCTTCTTGTGCCATGTGTGAAGAGTTCCTCTCGATCCGAGATCTTCAAACGAAAGACCTCAATTCTACATCGCTAGCCCGGCTCGAGACGAACGCTCGTGCGCTCTCAAGCGCATCATGTCGAATTGGACGAAAGCGCGTTTAGGCCGAACCGGCTCCGCCTTCTGTCGGAAGGCCCGCTTGTTGCCACGCCTTCCAGCCGCCGGCCAGCGAATAGACGTTCTCGTAGCCCATGCGTTGCAGCGCGTCGGCAGCCAGCGCCGAACGGTAACCGCCACCGCAATAGAGAATGAGTTCCGTCCTTTTATCCGGAACGACGCGCTCAATGTCGCGCTCGATGATCCCTTTGCCGAGGTGAATCGCGCCCGCGGCGTGCCCGCGCTCCCACTCGTGATCTTCGCGCACGTCGATCAAACGAGCTTGCGGATTCTCCGCGAGCCGCTTCCGTGCTTCTTCGACGCTGATCTCGCGGATGCGCGTTTTGGCTTCTTCGACCAGCTTCAGAAAACCTTCCGTGTGTTCCATCGTCACCGCTCCTTCGAGGAAGTTTGGATGAGCCAGGGTGTGGTTAGCGCTGCGCGATGCTGAAGCGCCGGACGATCTCACTCAGCCGCTCCGACGAGCGTTTCCATTCGCATTGCGTCCTTGATCGCCGAGCGCCAGATCTTTTCGAGCGCGCGCACATCGCGCGCGATGACCTCTTGCCCATCGGCAGCGATGCGCAAAGCCGTGCCGCCGACGCGCCCGATCATCGTGAGCGGGCAGCGCAATCGGGCCGCGATCTCTTCCATGCGTCCGAGCGCGGCTTCGTCGAAACTGACGATGATGCGCGAGGGCGTCTCGGCAAAGAGGCGGGCGGCGATCGGTAATGTCCCGCCGAGATCAATTTCCGCGCCGATTGCTTCGCGGTTGAGCGACGAGAAACACATCTCGGCGAGCGCGACGGCCAGTCCACCTTCGGCGCAATCGTGCGCCGCGCGGAGCAGTCCTTCTTCGGCGGCGCGCAGGACGGTCGCTTGCACGGCCCGTTCACGTTCCCAATCGATGCGCGGCGCACGCTCTCTCTGGACCATTTCTGCCGCGTCGCGCCCTTGGACGACGGCAGCATACTCGCTGAGCGCAAGATCGTCGCTGGTTTCGCCGAGAAGCGCGATGATGTCGCCCGATCTCTTGAAGCCGGGTTGGATCACGCGGCGCACGTCTTCGATCAAGCCAACCATGCCGACCACTGGGGTGGGCCAGATGCCCCGCCCTTCCGTCTCGTT
Organism: uncultured Pyrinomonas sp.; assembly: GCA_937135995.1. GTDB lineage: Bacteria > Acidobacteriota > Blastocatellia > Pyrinomonadales > Pyrinomonadaceae > Pyrinomonas. The sequence goes on along the minus strand of CAKZOF010000728.1, from coordinate 811 downwards.
GTAGAAAGAGACATTGCCGCTCACCACGGGCGTGCCGAGTTCGCGGCATGCTTCGGCCATGCCGTCGATGACTTCCGAAAAAGCCCACATCACCTCGGGCCGTTCGGGCGACGCGAAGTTCAAGCAGTTAGTTAAGGCGATCGGTTGGGCGCCGACGCAGACGACGTTGCGCGCGGCTTCGGCAACCGTCAATTTCGCTCCCTCGCGCGGATCGGCGGCGCACAAACGGCCGTTGCCGTCGAGCGACATGGCGAGCGCGCGGCGCGTTTCTTTGATGCGAATGACAGCAGCGTCCGCTCCGGGGAGCACTACGGTGTTGGTCCGCACCATGTGATCGTACTGCTCGAAGACCCACTCTTTCGAAGCGATGTTGGGCGAAGCGAGCAGCCGTTCGAGCGCGTCGTTGTAATCGATCACCGCCGTTGCATCCGACGGCGACTGGTCCTGAACCGTTTGCTCCTTTGCTGGCGCGACCTCTTTGACGGGCGGCCTCATCGGGCGTTCGTAGCGCGGCGCTTCATCGGTGAGAGCTGAGACGGGAAGATCGGCGACCACTTCTCCATGATGGCGCACCACCAATCTTCGCGTGTCCGTGACGCGGCCGATGACGACCGCATCCAGCTCCCATTTGCGGAAGATGTCGATCACCTCGCGTTCGCGCCCTTTGTGCGCGACAAGAAGCATGCGCTCTTGCGACTCCGACAACATAATCTCGTAAGCCGACATCCCCTCTTCGCGTTGCGGCACGAGGTCGAGATCGAGTTCGATCCCTGTGCCAGCACGCGCCGCCATCTCGCATGAGCTAGAAGTG
>CAKZOF010000727.1 GCA_937135995.1 uncultured Pyrinomonas sp. | reverse complement strand
GGCGGCCATCGAGTCGCTTCCGCTCGCGTACTACTTTCGCGATAGTGGCGTCGTCTTCTGGCGCAGCGGTTGGGGGGCGGATGCCGTAGCGTTTGCTTTCAAGTGTGGTCCACCGGAAGGGCATCATGTGGCAGAGCTTCTTCCGCGGTTGCCCGATTGGCGCTTGAGCACGGGCCACGCACACCCGGACGCTGGAAGCTTCATCATCTACGCGCACGGGAGATACTTGACGGGCGACACTGGTTACACGGGCATCAAGTTGACGAGCGATCACAATACGGTGCTCGTCGATGGCCGCGGGCAAGCGAACGACGGACGACACGAGGTCTTCAAAGATGTGCCGTATGATCGGCTGGACCAGATCAGGATCGTCGAGATATGGGCGACGCCGGAATATTTCTACGCGCGCGGGAGCGTCGCTGCCGCTTATTCGCCGGAGCTCGGGCTTGCGCGCTTCGATCGTCATTTCCTTTACGTCGCGCCCGATTACTTCATCGTTTGGGACGAACTCGAAGCGCACGATCCGCATGTCTTCCCGTGGCTTTTGAACGCGGAGCAAAGGATCATCGAGGAGTCGCCGACGATCCACCTGCTGATCAACAAAGATGCCGCTTTGCTGGTCCAGCGACTTCTTCCGGCAAAGGCCGAGGTGCGGATCGCGCCGCAGATGGTGACGACGCAGGGGCGACCGGGTTCAGTCGAGCGGGGGGCGCAGGAGCAGCGCGGCGTGCAGCTCATCGTGCGGAGCGAAGCCGCACGATCGCTGGAATTCCTCCATCTGCTCTGGCCAGTCAAACTCGATGCGCTGCGGACGCGCCCGAAAGCATCATCGCTCGACGGCGCGCGCGGCGCGCTCATCGTCTGGCCCGATGGTTCGCGCGAGGTGATCGTGTTGCAGCCAACGCGCGAATCGGTCGAAGGCGTTGTGACGGACGGCGCGCGCGCGGTCGTTCGCTTCCGGCAAGATCGTTGGCGACGGCTCATCGTGCATGCGGGAACGCGACTTGCGCTTGACGGCAAACTCTTGCTTTCGACGTCGCGTCCGGCGACCGTCTCTCTGGTCGCGGACGGGCAGGGCGGGCATGGCGTAGTGAGCGCGGCG
>CAKZOF010000726.1 GCA_937135995.1 uncultured Pyrinomonas sp. | reverse complement strand
TAGGGCAGACGGAAGCGGTCGAAGCGGTTGCCGACGCGGTGATCCGCGCGCGGTCAGGTCTCAAAGACCCGAATCGTCCAATCGGCTCGTTCATTTTCCTCGGTCCGACGGGCGTCGGTAAAACCGAACTCGCGCGTGCGCTGGCTGAGTTCATGTTCGACGACGAACATGCCTTGATTCGGATTGATATGTCCGAATACATGGAGAAGCACGCGGTCGCGCGTTTGATCGGCGCGCCGCCCGGCTACGTCGGATACGAAGAGGGCGGACAGTTGACCGAAGCCGTCCGGCGGCGTCCGTATTCGGTGATCCTCTTCGACGAGATCGAAAAGGCGCACCGCGACGTCTTCAACGTCCTCTTGCAGATCCTCGACGACGGGCGCTTGACCGATAGCCAAGGGCGCGTCGTCGATTTCAAGAACACGATCATCATCATGACGTCCAACATCGGGTCGGACCTGATCCTCGAGTTCCGCGGGCGGACCGATTCGGCCGCCTACGAGGCGATGAAGGAAGCGGTGCTCGCCGAACTGCGCCGCGCCTTCCGGCCTGAGTTCTTGAACCGCGTCGATGAGATCGTCGTCTTCCATTCGCTCACCGAGGAGGATTTGAAGCGTATCCTCGAGATCCAGCTCGAGCGGTTGCGCCGACGCTTGGCCGAGCGGCACATCACGCTCGAATTGACGGACGAGGCGGCGACCCATCTGGCGCGCGAAGGCTACGATCCGGTTTACGGCGCGCGTCCGTTGAAGCGTGCCATTCAACGCGAGCTTGAAACGCCCATCGGACGCCTCTTGATCAAGGGCGAAATCCGCGATGGGCAGACCGTGGTTGTTGATTGGAAGGATGGCCGGTTCACGTTCACGGCCAAGGAGCAAGCGGCCCAACAGGTTGCTAGCTGAGGGCGACCGAGTCGAAAGGAGGGGGAAGCGATGAAACGTCTGATCTCGGTACTGGTTTTCGTCATGTTGTGTGGATTCAGCGCCAGCGCACAGCAATCGCGCCGCGGGCAGCAACCGACCATGAAGAGCCCAGCGCCGCGCGCGGCGGCAACGGCGCGCAGCATCGAGTTCATCAAGCGCGAGGTGCGGTACGAACTCGCGACGTTGCCGTGGTACGGCGTCTTCGATTGGCTCGAGTACGAGGTGCAGCCCGACGGCACGGTGATCTTGCGCGGTCAGGTCGTGCGTCCGACGACCAAGTCCGACGCCGAAGCGCGCGTCAAACAGATCGAAGGTGTGTCGCGCGTCATCAACGAAATCGAGGTCCTGCCGCTTTCGCCGCAGGACGACCGGTTGCGGATTGCGCTCTATCGCGCCATCTACAACTGGGATTCGCCGCTCTTTACCAAGTACGGCGTCCGCGCCGTGCCGCCCATTCACATCATCGTCAAGAACGGGCGGGCGACGTTGAAGGGCGTCGTCGATAGCGAAATGGACAAGCAGCTCGCTTACACCGCAGCGCGCGGCGTCGCCGGTCTCTTCGAGGTGACCAACGAACTGCGCGTCGAAGGGAGCGAGCGGCGTTCGTAAAGATTTTCGCGCGTTCAACCAGAATCTTCTTTTGAAATCTTCAGCGTGAAAGGAGGTCAGAGGGAAGATGGCCAAGAAGGAGAAGGAGCGTCAGGAAACGACCGAGACTCGTCAGGAGCAGACGGCGATGCAGAAGACCGGGACCGAGCGGCAGCAAACCGGTGGGCTCGCTCGTCGCGAAACGTTGATGCCTTCGCCGCTCGTCAGTCCGTTCGCTTTCATGCGTCGCTTCACGGAGGAGATGGATCGGCTCTTCGAGGACTTCTTCGGCGGCGGACTCGCCCCGCGGTTCACGTCGGAGTTCGCTCCGCTCGCGGAGTTCCGTGCGGGCGTCTGGTCGCCGCAAGTGGAAGTCTTCGAGCGCGATAACCAGCTCGTCGTGCGCGCCGATCTTCCAGGCTTGACCAAAGATGATGTGCACGTCGAGATCACCGATGATGCGCTCATCATCGAGGGCGAGCGCAAGCAGGAGCATGAGGAGCGACGCGAAGGCTACTACCGTTCGGAGCGCAGCTACGGGCGCTTCTATCGCGAGATCCCGTTGCCCGAGGGCGTGAACGCCGAGAACGCGACGGCGACGTTCCGCAACGGCGTGCTCGAGATCACCATGCAGTTGCCGGAGCGTCAACCGCGCGGTCGGCGCATTGAGATCAAAGAGGCGAGCGAGCAGGGTCAAGCGCAAGCCGCTGGTCGCGGTCGCTGATCGCCTCAACCGCGAAAGCGGGGCCGTCCGAGGGCGGCCCCGCTTCCGCTCTATGTGCGCTCGGGAAGTCAGCTTCGGATTTGAACTCGGAAAGTCAAACTTGCGTCTCGCTGCGCGGGGGTTGATGAACCGACTGCCTTTGCGGCCGACTCGACGCGCAGCGCAGGTCAAGGAACTACATTGCGTCGTCCTTAGGACGGCGCTCCGCGAAAGTTCACCGACTTCAGCAGGATGTTCACCGATTTCACCAGGAGGAGGTGCTACGAATGACTTACGTGGTTTTGGCGCGCAACTGGTGGGCGCTTGCGATTCGCGGCGCGCTCGCCATTCTGTTCGGCGTTCTCGCGCTCATCTGGCCGAACATCGCCCTTTTCGTCCTCGCTATCCTCTTCGGCGCGTACGCGTTCGTAGATGGCGTCTTCGCCATCGTCGCGGCGCTCAATGCGCCCGCCGGTTACAGCCGCTGGTGGGTCCATTTTCTCGAGGGACTGGCCGGGGTGGTCATCGGTGTCGTCACCATCTTCTGGCCCAACATAACGGCCCTCGCGCTTCTTTACCTGATCGCAGCGTGGGCCATCGTCACGGGCGCCTTCGAGATCGCTGCGGCCATACGTTTGCGTCGTTACATCGCGGGCGAGTGGCTGCTCGGTTTGAGCGGTGTGCTCTCGATCCTCTTCGGTGTGCTCATCGCTCTTTTCCCGGGCGCCGGAGCGGTGGGCGTCGTCTGGATCATCGCCTTCTACGCCATCCTGTTCGGCGTCTTGCTGCTGGCGCTCGCTTTTCGTTTGCGGCGCTGGCAACAGGATCTGGAGCAGGCGGCGCACGGCGATCTGCGCACGGCGTAAGGTCGCACCGGTCCAGCGCTTCACGCGCTGTCGAAGCGCGCATCCGAGCGGACTCGCCAAGGCGACAGCGCGTGAAGCCAGCGCGCAGCTTTCATCCTAGAGCGATGCTGTTTGGATCCCACCAGGGGCGAACACACGGCGGTGATCACCGGCAGAGACAGCCCGCTTTGCCGGTCGAGGCGTCTAATCGGATGGTTCCCTCGAAGCTGGCGAAGGCGAGCTGCCCGCGGACGACGCTTTGGCCCGCTTCGCAGGTTTCAGCCGCAACGTCCTGACTGTCGAGAGGGAAGAGAAAAATGTTGATGTTGATGCGAACGAAGTTGAGTCTTTTTCTGGGAAGCTTATTGCTCATCGTCGCCTGCAGCGAACACAACGGCGCGCCGCGCGCCGCCACGCCAGCTGAACCGCCACCAGCTCCGACCGCGCAGACGTCTTATGCCGACGTCGTAGCGCGTGTGGCGCCTGCCGTGGTGACCATTTTGGCGGAACGGCGCGTACGCGCGGCACAGCAGTTTCCGTTCTTCGACGATCCTTTCTTCCGCGAGTTCTTCGGTTTTCGTAACTTCCCGCAGCAACCGCGGGCGATCCCGCAAGAGGCTCTGGGATCGGGCGTCATCGTTTCGCCTGATGGGTACATTCTGACCAACCATCACGTAATCGATGGGGCCGAAGAGATCAAGGTCGAGTTGAGCGACCGGCGCGTTTTTCGCGCCAAGGTCGTCGGTTCTGATCCGCCCACTGATCTTGCTGTGCTCAAGATCGATGCGAACAACCTGCCCGTCTTGCCGCTCGGCGATTCGGACCGAGCGCGCGTCGGCGACGTGGTACTTGCCATCGGCAATCCGCTCGGTCTCGAGCAGACGGTGACCATGGGCATCATCAGCGCCAAGGGGCGCGCGACCAGCGTCGGCTCGGCGAGCTACGAGGATTTCATTCAAACCGACGCGGCCATCAACCGCGGCAATTCCGGCGGCGCGCTGGTCAACACCAACGGCGAACTGATCGGAATCAACTCGCAGATATTGAGTCCCACCGGCGGCAACATCGGCATCGGCTTCGCCATTCCGTCCAACATGGCCAAGAACGTCATGGAGCAGTTGATCCGGACGGGCACGGTGCGGCGCGGCAAATTGGGCGTCGGCATTCAGTCGGTGACAGCGGACATCGCCGAGAGCTTGAAGTTGCGCGAAGTGCGTGGTGCCATCGTCAACAGCGTCGAAGCGGGTGGGCCAGCCGAGCGCGCTGGCATCCGCGTCGGCGACGTGATCTTGGCCGTCAACGGGACGCCCGTGGTCGACAGCAACGATCTGCGCAATCGCATCGCGGCGTTTCAGCCGGGCACGGAAGTGACGCTCACCATCTGGCGTGACGGGCGCGAACAGCAGGTGCGTGCAACGTTGGCCGAACTGCAACTGCCAATGCAGGGACGGCGCCGAACGCCGGGCAGCGGCGGCGAGACGCAACCGGGCGGGCGACTCGGCATCGTCGTCGAGCCGCTGACGCCGCAGACGGCCGAGCGTTACGGCCTTCGCGGCCAGACGCAGGGCGTGATCGTCACGGATGTCGATCCGGACGGCCCGGCGGCGGAAGCGGGCATCAGGCCGGGCGACGTCATCCGCGAGGTCAACCGGCAGCCGGTGCGCAACACGGCCGATCTCGAATCGGCGGTGCGCGCCGCTGGCGACCGACCGTTGCTGCTGCTCGTCTCGCGGCAGAACCCGAACACGGGCGAAGCGGTGACGATCTTCGTCACGGTGCGGTTGCGCTGACGAGCAAGACGAAGCCGTCTTGGTGGTAGCTCGTTTTCAAGCGTCGAAAACTTTCGGCGGCTGATCCCATCGCTCGGGGTCAGCCGCCGCGTTGAACGGAGGGAGCGACATGGAACGCGAAAGATACAAGGTGGTCGAAGCGAAGAGCGAACCCGAGGTGCGCGAAGAGCCGCACCAAGGGCCGCCGCCTGGATCC
>CAKZOF010000725.1 GCA_937135995.1 uncultured Pyrinomonas sp. | reverse complement strand
ACAACTCTTGCGTTCGACACCCGTTCCATGCCAGCGCGGCGCGGCATTTTTGCTGCACCATATCCTCGACCGCATCGTTGACGAATACCTGCCGGTGCTCGACGATTTCGACGACCGGATCAATAAAATCGAGGAGTCGATCTTTTCGACGAAGCGGCCGAACACCCGCATTCTCGAAGAGATCTTGAGCCTCAAACGCAGCATCCTACGTCTGCGGCGCATTTCATCGAAGCAGCTCGATATACTCTATCGCATGAGCCATGGCGAATTCCGTCTGATCTCAGGCTCGGTGCTTCCCTTCTTCCGCGACATCTACGACCACCTGGTGCGCATCACCGATCTCGCAGAGAACTACCGCGACCTGATCACCGGCGCCCTCGATGCATATCTTTCCGTCGTCTCGAACCGTTTGAACGAAATCATGAAGGTCTTGACGATCTTCTCGGCAATCATGCTTCCCCTGACTTTCATCGCTGGCGTTTACGGCATGAACTTCGAGAACATGCCAGAGCTCCACACGAAGTATGGCTATTTCGTCGTCTGGGGCGTGATGATCTTCGTCGCGCTGCTGCTTCTCTTCATCTTCTGGCGCAAGGGCTGGATCGGAAGCGGCGAAGGTTAACCCGCCAAAGCAAGCCATTTCATCTTTTCGGAATCTTTTTTCGGAAACCGGCACGGCAAGCAGCAAGACGAATGCAACGCGCCCGCCGCCTCCTTCTCAGTCAGCCGCTTCGCCTTGATCTCATCTTCAAGCTCGAGGGCGGGCGCAGCGTTAGTGAAGGGGAGAGCGGCAGGCGCTCCTTTGGACTCTTAGTCATCAATCCTGAAGATCGTCTGCGGGTCATCTTCGTGTCTGATCTCATCGACCGGCTCGCGCCGTCCTTCGCCCATGTATAGTCTGTTCGGACAATTGATAACGATGCCCGGAACGTGACCGATGTTGCGATAAGCATGGACCACTCCGGGCGGGATGAGAACGGCCTTCGGATTATCTTCGCCGACGAAGAGCGTCATCACCGCGCCGAAGGTCGGCGAACTCTGCCGATTATCCCACATCCGTAGCTTGAAGTTCGACGGCCCGATGAAGCAGAAAAGATCAGTCTGCTCGCGATGCTCGTGCGGACCGCGCGTCACGTGCGGCTGCGTTGCAGAGATGTAAGCCATGCGCGGATGAAACTCCACGGGCAATTCGTCGTGCCGGAACAGTTCCGCCAGCCAGCCGCGTTCATCGACGAACTTGCGCAGATCGCGGACGACGACATCGTGAATGATGCCGCGCTTGAACGGCGCCGCTTCAGGCTTTGACACCGCTTGTCACCTCCCTTTCGCTTCTCACTCCCTTGTCGCCCAGATCAAGTTTGTTCGCTCCGGTCTGGGCCACCAAGTTCGATGCGCGCAGCAGGCTATCGAACGTTCCGGCATCAGTCCACCAGCCTTCGAGCTCATCCCACGTCATCTCGCCACGTTCGATGTAGATGTTGTTAACGTCCGTGATCTCCAACTCGCCGCGCGCCGAAGGCTTCAGCGTTTTGATGATGTTGAAAACGTTGGCGTCGTACATG
>CAKZOF010000724.1 GCA_937135995.1 uncultured Pyrinomonas sp. | reverse complement strand
CAAAATCCAAACGTGCCGCCAATGCCGCGAAACGACACTCTTCGAGCACGTCGCACGTGTTGTTGCTGGCGACCGAATCGGTCCCGATTCCGACGCAGATGTCGCGCCGAAGAAGATGGACGAGCGGCGCGCGACCGTGTCCGAGCTTGGCGTTGGACTTCGGGCAGTGCGCGACGCGCGCGCCGGAGGCGGCGATTGTATCCATGTCCGCCGCGTCGACGCGAATGCAGTGGGCCAGCAATGGACGCGCCGCCAAGAAGCCGAGCCTTGCTAGATATTGAACAGAAGAGACTCCGGGAGCTCGCCATTCGATGCCACGACGCGCGAAGCTTTCGGCGAAGGGGCCGCGTCCGAAGAGCATGAGATCTGTTTCGGCCTGAGATTCAGCCGCGTGCATCATGAGTGGCATGGCGTGACGTCGAGCGTAGTCCGTCACCAATTCGAGCAGCGGGGCGCTCACCGTGTATGGCGCGTGCGGCGAAAGGCCAAGGCGCACGCGTTCGGTTTCGAGTTCGCGGAGCGCTGCCACTCGCTCTTCGGTTTTCGAGAACTGCTCGCGTGCCAGACGGCGATCAGGACCGAAGACTTCTTTGAAGACGATGGCGCGCAGTCCGACATCGCGCAGGGCGCTCATGCTGGCATGTGCAACATCGCTGGCGTCGCCGAGGCAAGTGATGCCGGCGCGCGCCGCTTCCACTGCGCCGAGCGTGGCCGAAAGACGGAGGTCGTCTGCGCTGAGTTTTTCGAGACGCGCGACCGTGATGCGGCGCAACCAAGTGAAGAAATCGGCCTCGTGCGCCTCGAGCCAGCCGCGCATCAGCGTCAGCTCCAAGTGCGAGTGAACGTTGACAAGTCCCGGCAAAATGGCCGCATTGCCGAGATCGCGCAGCGTTGCATGTGGAAACTGGCGGATGAGTTGCTCGCGTTCGCCGACAGCGACGATGCGCGTGCCTCGAACGGCGACGGCGCCGCGTTCGATGATGGGCGATGAGATCGGAAGCACCCAGCGTGCAGAATAAATGATCATGGGACGAAAAGACGGCGCTGCTGTCAGCCCGACGTGTTCAACGCGCAATATATCTCAATAACCCGCATCGTAGCACCTAGCTCTCCTGAAGCTGTTGGCCCCGATGTATTCAGCGCTCAATCTATCTCTTCGCGACTGGAAGTGCGCGTCTCGGTTCCGAGTTCGTGCAATCTTTCGATCAAGCGACTGTTACCGCGAAGCGAGGTGACGACGCTGAAGCTGACTTCGTGCGCTCCATCTGCGTCCTCGCGAACGCTGAAATCTTCCAGCCGCAAGCCTTCTTCTTCCAGCAGATCGAGCAAGCGGCTGAGCGCTGTTGCCGGTTGGTAGGTCTTGAATTTGTACTCGTAGAGGCGGCGGCGGCGAACGACGGAACGTTCGAGCGGGCGCAAGAGCACCAGTACGCCGATCACGAAGCCGGTCGCCAGCGCCGCTGTGACGAACATGCCGTCGCCGATGGCGATGCCCACTGCCGTGACGATGAAGATCGTCGCCGCCGTGGTCAAGCCTGTGACCGAACCGCGTGATTGAAGGATGACGCCTGCGCCGATGAAGCCAACGCCAGCGACCACCTGTGCGACCAAACGCGCCGGATCGGTGTAGGGCGCTCCGCCGCTGATGTGACGCGAAGTGATCATGAAAAGCGTCGCGCCCATGCAGATCAGGACGTTGGTGCGCAGTCCAGCAGGCTTGCGGCTCAACTCGCGCTCCATGCCGATGGCGCCGCCGCAGACGATGGCAACCAGCAACTTGACGGCTACCTCCGTGATGTTTGGGTCGAGGGTCATCGCTCCGCATCCCCGTTAGCGGTCGAAGTGCTGACAACGGTGCTGCGCTCGCCGGACGAGCAGAGACCACAGCGCACTGCTTGCTATTATAACAATCCCGGCGCTGGACGCGACCGGACGGATGCCGAAACGGTCGGCAGCGAGGCCGGAGACGAGCATCGAACCGAGCATGGCGAGTGTCGTTGTGGTTTCGTGAGAGGCGAAGACGCGCCCGCTGAAGCGCGCTTCGGTCGATTGCATCAAGATGGTCTGCTGCGCCGTCCACCAGATAGCGTAGTTCGCTTCGCGCACGACGAGGACGGCGGCGGCGCTCCACAGGTCTGGCGCGAAGCTGAAAGCGATTAGCGCCGCT
>CAKZOF010000723.1 GCA_937135995.1 uncultured Pyrinomonas sp. | reverse complement strand
CAACGTCATCTCGATCACCGACGGGCAGATCTTTCTCGAAACGGACCTGTTCAATGCAGGCATCCGTCCGGCGATCAACGTCGGCAACTCGGTTTCGCGCGTCGGCGGTGCCGCGCAGATCAAGGCGATGAAGCAGGTCGCCGGCACGCTCCGCTTGGAGCTGGCCCAGTACCGCGAGTTGGCCGCGTTCGCGCAGTTCGGTTCCGATCTCGACAAAGCGACGCAAGCGCAGCTTGCGCGCGGTCAACGCCTGACCGAGATCCTGAAGCAGCCGCAGTACCATCCGATGGATGTCGAAAAACAGGTGCTGGTGATCTGGGCAGCGACCAACGGCTACGTTGACGATGTGCCGGTCGAGCAGGTGCGCCGCTTCGAGACCGATCTTCTGCGCTTCGTCGAGAATTCGCATCCCGGCGTGCTTCGCGCCATCGCCGAGAAGAAGGCCCTGACCGACGAGATCATCGCCGATCTTAAGCGCGTGCTCGCCGACTTCAAGGAGACGTGGCGCGACGCGAGCGCGGCGGCTGGCACGGCACGCATCGCGGCGCGCGGCGACGGCGTTCGCGCTCCGCGCGCTGCCGAGCGGAGTGAAACACCAGCTACTGTGGGCGCTTGAGCACCATTGACGCTTCAGCGAGCGATTTTGTGATCGACTAATATGGCTAATCTTCTAGACATTCGTCGTCGCATTCGTTCGGTCAAGAACACGCAGCAGATCACGAAGGCGATGAAGATGGTTTCGGCGGCCAAGCTCAAGCGCGCGCAAGATCGCGTCGTCGCCGCGCGCCCGTACGCCGCCAAGATGACTCAAGTGCTGGGCCGGCTCGCCGCGCGCGTCGGCGATGCGCTTCACGACCCGCTGCTCGATGAACGCGGCGACCGGCGCTACCTGCTCGTCCTGATCACCGCCGACAAGGGGTTGGCCGGCGCCTTCAACGCCAACCTGATCAAGGCGGCGCAAACCTTCCTGCGGGAAAACGCCGACAAGGAAGTGCAATTGCTGTCCATCGGGCGAAAGGGGCGCGATTTCTTTCGCCGTCGCCAGATCGAGATCGTCGGCGAGTACATCGGCTTGACGGGCAAGGGAAGGATCGAGCACGCCGAGGCGCTCGACGTCGCGCGCGACATCATGCGCCGGTTCACCGAGGACGAAACGCTCGATAAGGTCTTCATCATCTACAACGAGTTCAAGTCGGTGCTTCAGCAACGCGTCGTCGTCGAGCAGCTTCTGCCCGTGCCGCGCGTCGAAACGGGACCGCAACAGACGGTGGAGTACATCTACGAGCAGCCGCCGGCGGAGATCTTCGGGCGCTTGCTGCCGCGCTACGTCGAAACGCAAGTCTTCCGCGCGTTGCTGGAGTCGGTCGCTTCCGAGCATGGCGCGCGCATGACGGCGATGGATTCGGCGACCAAGAATGCGGGCGAACTGATCGACAACCTGACGCTCACCATGAACCGCATACGTCAAGCGGCGATCACCAAGGAGATCATCGAGGTCGTCTCCGGCGCAGCTGCGCTCTAAAGAATGTTTCTTTCAATCGCAGATGGAGCTTTACGGGGGAAGCACGAGCGAGTGTTTCCCCCGCTTGTTTTTCGGCGGCGATGCGCAAAGGTCTGATGTGCGGTTCGGACGACGATCGCATCGGCTCGGCCATTTGTCGGTTGGATCTTCGGCGATGCTGTGGGATGCCACGGTGCAGAATCGTCTCTGGCGCTACGGGCCGCTTCTCGCTTGGATGACGCTGATCTTTTTCGCTTCCAGCGGGGAGTTTTCGGCGGCGAACACGTCGCGCATCATCCGTCCGCTGCTGCTGTGGCTCTTTCCTAACATCAGCGAACAAGCGCTCAACGCGGCGCATGCGCTGGTCCGCAAGGCTGCGCACTTCGCCGAATACGCGGTGCTCGCGCTGCTGGCAGCGCGCGCCTTTCTCTCCTCCTCGCGTGTGCTTTTGCGTCAACGCTGGTTGAGCATCTCGCTTTGGCTCGTGATCTTTTACGCGCTCCTCGATGAGTACCGGCAAAGCTTCGTCCCGACGCGCACGCCGAGCCTCTGGGACAGTTTGATCGACATCGCTGGTGGGGCGACGGCGCTTCTCTTCGTCGTTGCTTGGCGCGCGCGAAGAGAGCGCCTCGGGCGGCGAAATCCGCGCCGGACCGGACCTGATTCCTGAGGGATCTCTCTCGATCCACGACCACACTGCGCCGCGCTTCGGTCGGCAGTTCGCGTTCCGGACGCGACCCTTCGGAACTTTCCCTCTTGACACCGACTTCGAAGCTTTGTTAAAAGGCTTTATAAAGTCACTTGCCAAAGTGCTGGCGGAGCCGATGCGTGCGAGCGGCAAAATGGATGCGCAGGCGATGCGCGCGTTGCGGCGCATGAAGGCGGAAGCGGCGCTGCTGATCGCGCTGTGGGGGCTGATCTCGACGGCGATGGATTTCGCGAAGGTGCGGCTGGCGCTGCCGGCCGGCACCACCCAGGTGCCGCTGGCGACGGTCAGGTCGGCGGGGGTGGCCGGCGGGATGGTGGCCGGGGTGGCGCCGCTGGCGAGCAGCCGCCGCACGCTGTCCTCGAGGGGGATCCCCTCGGCGGCGGCGAAGGCGCGCAGCGCCTCGGGCACGGGCTCGCGCGGCAGGACATGGAGAACGAGAACCTCGGCGCCGCGCGCCACCGCCAGATCGCCGGCGAACTCGAGCGCCTTCCAAGCGGGCTGCGAGCCGTCGACCGCAGATCGGAAGAGCACACGTCTGAACTCCAG
>CAKZOF010000722.1 GCA_937135995.1 uncultured Pyrinomonas sp. | reverse complement strand
AGAAAAGCGCGCAGGATGCGCCCACCATCGAGCGGGTAACCGGGCAGCAGGTTGAAGACGGCGATCAGCAGGTTCCACCACCCGATGATGAAGAAGATCGCTGCCGCCACGTAGAACGCAGCCGTAGCGGCGAGCGTCATTGCGCTGAAGGCGACGAGCGCAAAGACAAAGCTCGACGCCGGTCCAGCAAGCGCGATGCGAAATTCCGCTCCCGGGCCGTCGGGTTCGCGCCGCAAACGCGCCAGCCCGCCGAAAGGGTGAAGCACGATCTCTTCGATCTCGATCCCTTCAGCGCGAGCGACGAGCGCGTGCGCCAGTTCGTGGCCGAAGATCGAAAGAAAGAGGGCGACCGTGGTGGCGATGCCGATTGCCCACGCCAGCGGTTCATCGACGCGCACGAGCCGCGTCGTCGTCGTGCCGCGCGTGAAATTGGCGGCGAGCACGTAGGCGCTCAAGGCGAAGATGATGAACCAGCGCCCATCGATGCGCACCGGAATGGCGCGCACGCGCGCGACTTGAAACTTTCTGTTAAGCAGCTTGAAGAAACTCATGCCCGCACGGACTCGGGTCGAAGAACACATCGTGCGCCGCCTCGATGATGTCGGCGGTCACCGGGGACCGTCCTCTTGCAGGCTTCGCCAAGCGGCGCAGACCGCGTTCGAATCGGCCCTTTGGCGCTCCCGCCGCACGGTAGATCAGCCGCGCGTTCTCACGGGCGGTTGTTTGATGCCGTAATGTTTCAGTCGTTCCGCCAGCAGTTCGCGGAGCATCTCTTGCACTCGTGGCCAGACCTTTGCTTGGGTCTTTTGCGCCGCCTCGGCGAACATGCGCGGCGTGAGCGCTACGACCTTCTGCCCGACGGGCGAGCGGTAGAAATCAACCAGCGCCTTCAGTTCTTCGGTGGTGAAGAGTTCATCGTAGACCTCTGTCGAGACCTCTTCGACGATGGTGCCTAAATCGACGCGCTGCTTCAGCAGTTCACGCATCTGCTGGCGTGTTGCGTCGAGTTCCGCCGCGAACCGTTCCATGATCTGCTTCTTTTGCGTCGGAGTCAGGTTGGGGTCGAGCGCGACGGCCTCTTCGAAGCCTTGCTCGGTGCTTTGCCAAAGGAGATTGCTCATCATCTCGGAGATCTGGGCGGCGTTGTTTCTTGCCTGAAGCGTTTCGTTGAGTTGGCGGATGAGCGCTAATTTTTCAGGCGGGATAGCACGTTGTGCATGGGCCAGCGGCGCGATTGACACGAAAACGACGAAGATCAGCCCCTGACAAAGGATTCTTGCAGCGACCATAAGCCTTCTCCTCGTTTGAACTCAGTGGTTAAACAGGCCGCGCCCCTCTTCGACGGAAGTTACGGGCGGCGAGCGGGGCGCTTGGCCGATGGTCAACCCTCCAGCGGGCTCGGTTGAGCGCCGACGATCGGGTAATGCTCTTGCCGCGTGACGCGCCGCAGCAACAGCGGTTCGTCGAAAAGCTGGGCCAGCCCGCGGACGATGGCGTAGCGTGGTTCGTCGGCGACGCGCGTCGCCAGTTGCGTCTCTTTCTGCAGAAATTGCGCCATGCCTTCGAGCAGCGCGCCGCCGCCCGTCAAGATGATGCCGCGGTCATAGATGTCGGCGGCGACTTCGGGTTGCAGTTCAGCGAGCGAATTGCGCACCTCTTCGGCGATCTTGCGCACGATGGCCTGCGCGACAATGTAGATCTCGCCCGCCGTGACATCCACCGCTCCGGGGCGCCCCGTTTGCACGTCGCGCCCGCGCACATTGAGGCGTCTTTCCGGGTCCTTCGGTTCGATGGCCGAACCGAGTTCGATCTTCAACCTCTCGGCGGTCGGCTCGCCAATGATTAGGCCACGGTAGCGGCGCAAGCGATCGATGATGGCCGCATCGATGTCGAAGCTTCCGACGCGTTCGGCGTGCGATTGAATGATCGTGCCGCGCGCGACCACCGCGACGTTGGTCGTGCTCGCGCCGATGTCGACCACCGCCGCCGCGTGCGGATCATCGACGCGAATGCCGGCCCCGATGGCGGCGGCGAGCCCTTCTTCGACCATGTAAACGCGCCCGATGTGCGCGTGTTCGGCGGCGGCCAGCAGTGCCCGCTGTTCGACTTGGGTGACGCCCGACAGCACACTCATGATGGCGCGGCGGCTGAAATGCGAAAACCCGCTGCGCGCTTTGCGCACGAAATACTCGAGCATCTGTTGCGTGCGCTCGAAATCGGCGACCACGCCATCGACCAGCGGCGCAACCAGCATGACGTCGCGCGCTTCGCGCCCCCACATCTCTTGAGCTTCGCGTCCGATGGCGA
>CAKZOF010000721.1 GCA_937135995.1 uncultured Pyrinomonas sp. | reverse complement strand
CGCTGAATGCCGTCCCACAGAAAAGCGAGATCGGATGCCGACCGCAGCGGCGGATTGACCTTGCCGCGCACACCGTCGGCCGTGTCGTAGGTGAGCGTCAGGTGGTGGAGCGTGGTTTCAAGCTTGATGTCGTGCGACGGGTACTGACGCTGCACTTCGATCCCGGCCTGCAGCGCTTCGCGGCTCGAGAGATGGAGCAGATTGATGGGGCAACCGGTGGCGTCGGCGAGAATGGCCGCCTCGTAGATCGACAGGCGTTCGGTCAACGGCGGGCGCGCTTCGCTGTAGGCGCGCAGTCCGGACAATCCCGCCCGGCGGACGCGTTCGATGAAGACGCGAATCAATTCGGGATTTTCGCAGTGAAGCGAGAGCGAAATGCGCGCTCGCGGGCGATGCTTGGCCGCCATTTCGGCGACGCGGGTCATCAGTTCGTAGAGGTGGCCGAGATCGTAATTCTCCGCCATCGTGTAGTCGCTACCGCGCGTCGAATCGGCGGCGAGGTTCAACCCCTTGTAGAACATGTAAAACTTGAAGGAGATGACGCCAGCCTCTTCCACCAGCCACGCGACCTCGTCGAGCTGGTCGGCGGTCATGATGGCGATGTGATAGGCGTAATCCGTGTGGAAGTGGCCGCGCGAAAGCTCCAGCAGTTCGGGAAAGATGGTTCGATAGGGACCGGTCCGGTTCAAGTAGTGGTGCCCAGTGCGGAAATAACTGATAATGGTGCTGCAACCGCCGACCAGCGCCGAACGCGATTCGCTTTCGGCATCTTCCGAATGGGGGCGGTAGATGCCGACGTGGAAATGCGAATCGACCGCGCCGGGAAAGACGTATCGCCCGCGCGCGTCGAGCGTCTGGTCGGCAGCGAAAGAAGGTATCTCATCGGCGATGGCAGCAATGCGTCCGCCGCGCACGCCGATGTCGCAACGGAACGTCCCTTGGTGCGGGAAGACAACGGTACCGCCTTTGATGAGCAGATCGTAGCGCATTTCGCCTTCCTCCGTGTGGTGCCCTCGGGCACCTCGTTCTGTAGTCTTCGCGGCGCGCGCTCGCCTGGCACTCGGCGGCAAGCTCGGGGTCAGCGGATACGCGTCAGGTTCCTTCGCTGCTGCCTCGCCAGCACTTCCGGATCGCGCGTCAGATAGACCGAGTAGCTGAACAGATCGCTTCGGTAGAGCGTGTGAACGTACTCGATGGGCCGGCCTTCATCCGTGTAAACCGTGCGCTCGATGGAGAGCAGCGGTGCTCCGACGCGCGTTTCCAACAGGTTTGCCACGTAAGGATCGGCTAGCTCCGCCGTGATCTGCTGCTTGGCGTCGCGCAAGCGCAAGCCGAATTTGGTTTCGAGCTTTTGCAACAGCGCGCCGCTCGACAGTTCTTCGCGCGTGAAACGCGCGCCGATCTCCGCCGGCAAGTAACCGATGATCAGACTGGCCGGTTTGCCCTCGCGATAGCGCAGCCGTTTGAGGCGGTAAACCGGTTCGCCCGGCTCGATCTGAAGCAACTCGGCTTCGTGCCGGTCGGCCTCGACGCGATTCATCTCGAGCAGTTTCACTTCAGTATCCAAACCCATCTCGATCAGTTCGTCGAGCGAACCCGTCAGGTGAATGGTTCCCTCGAACGTCCGGCGGCGAGTTCGCCGTTCGGCGACAAAAGTCCCTTTCCCCTGCCGCCGTTCGATCAACCCTTCTTCGGCGAGCGCGGCCAGCGCTTGGCGCACCGTGATGCGACTGACCTTGTACTGCTGGATCAGTTCGCTCTCGGTGGGCAAACGGTCGCCGGGCGCGAACGCACCGCTGATGATCTTCTCGCGCAGCAAGTTCTCCAGTTGGTAGTAAAGCGGGATGCGTGTGCTAACGAACGCTGTCTTCAGTTTAGCCATCTTTCCCCTTTGCCAGAACACGGAATCAGCTCGAAAGCACTATAGAGTATATCATCCAGCCCAAGGAGCAGTGTTCACCTCCGGCGAGAAGGCTCGTTTCGGCGCGCTATCTGCCGCTCGATCCTTTCCCCTCGCGCGCGGGAAAGTTCCGCCCGTTACCAGATATCGAACGCTCGAGGTGGCAAGCCGACAACCTCTCCGCCTCGCGCACGCGAGAAAAAGGTTGAGTGCTACCATCTACGTTAACTGCGGCCGAGCTTTCTCCTCGCGCAAGAAATCTCCCAATTCCGCCTCGCGCGCTCGCCGAGTGGTTTGGGGGCGAAGCAGATCGTCGTCGGTCGCGTCGCGAACGTCGCACGGTTCCGCCCATTCGTCATGGAGCTGCCAGTTTCGCCGCGCCGCCAGCGCAACAACTGGTGATCTGCCGACCTGTCATGGAACCCACATCTCGTCGCTTCGTCGGTACTCCCACGTGAACATGTTCGGGCGACGTTTCTTCATCTTCTCGACCGCCCGCCGATGGTTCTCTTCAGGCGTGGCGAATGGGTTCCAGTTGAAGTGGTTGTAGAGTTCACCGTCGGTGCGACCGAAGGCGAGGCAACCGTGCTCGCATGCAAACGGGCCGTGCCCGATGTATGGCGGCCGGTAGAAATAGCCGCCCGTGCCGAGGTAACCGAACTGCATGATCCACGACGTGCCGTAGATGTGATAGGCTTCTTCCATGCAGTCGTGGTACGAGACGTTGTCTTGCCAGAAACCAGGCACCATCGTGTAGAAGAACGACAGCGCGTGCGTCTCCTCGTCCCAGCGGACGATCTTTACCAGACAGCCTTTCTCCGTCGCCGGGAACAGGTGCGTTTCGCTCCAAGAGAGATCGGAGACGCTATCGACGATGGTCGGTTGAGCGTCTGGCGAGATCCCGTCAGCGTGCGCGTCCGATTCGACGAACGAAGGTTCGCTGTCGTTGTAGAAGAGCAACACGCGCGCGCCTTCCGGCGTTTCGATGCGCGGCAGGCTGACGCCCGCGGGCACGTAGAAGTAGAAGCCGAAGCCGCAACGCCGATCGCCCACTTTCAAGTAACCGTCCATGACGACGATCTCCATGCTGGACCGGCTGAAGCCGGGCGGTTGTGAGTAACCGGCCTCGAATTTTGCGACTGCGGAGATGGCGCCTGTGTCGTCGTCAAACGAAAGCGTGCGGTATTCTATGCCGCGCGGAAAGCCGGGCAGGTCCAGCTTGCGCCACGGGACCCACGATTCGTCCAACGGTTCGATGTGCGGTCGTGCCATGAATCACACTCCTTTCTGCGATGTGAAGCTCTCCGGACCACCCGGTCACCAGACGACTCGCCACGGGCGGTTCGGGCGTTCGGGGATTTGGTCGCGCGGGATGCGCCGGCGCATCCCAGCGTGAAACGACCAGCCGCGCGTTTGAATGCGCTCGAAGAACTCTTCGACCCAGCGATCGCGCTCCGGCGCGAGCGCTTCCATGGCCGCGACGATCCGTTCGTAACGCTCAGCCTGCGCGCGACGCTCTTCTTCCTTCCACTGTGCGATGCGAGCATTTGCGTCCATTGTGGTTCTCCTTTCTCGCCTGCGCGTCAGCGGGGCGGCATCAAACCCAGGCTTCCAGTCCATAGACGCGCACGGCGTTTTCGAACAAGAACTTTCTCTTGGCCGTTTCGCGCAGTTCCAGCGCTTCGATCTCGCGCATGGCGCGCTCGAACTCGACGATCGGCCAGTCCGTGCCAAACAGGACTTTGTCCTGCCCGCGCCCGTTGATGAACCGGACGAAGGATGGATCCCAGTAACGTGGCGCGTGGGCATCGGATCCGATGAAGACATTCGGATGCTTCCACGCGACGGAGATCATGGCTTCGGTCCACGGGTAGCCGATGTGAATGCCGATGATCTTCAGTTCGGGAAAGTCTATAGCGATGCGGTCGAGCGTCATCGGATGGGCCACCGTCGGCAAGAAGCGTTGCGCCGAGTGGCCCACTTGAATTTGAATGGGGACGCCGAGTTCGGCGCATTTGGCGTAGAACGGATAGTAGATACGGTGGTCGGGGCGGCGCTTGAACCAGTGCGGGTAAAGATGCGCGCCGACGAAGCCGAGTTCGCGCACGGCGCGCTCCAGCTTGCCGAGCCACATCATGATGCGCGACGGGTTGATGCCGATCACGCCTTTGAAGCGTTGCGGATGTTGGGCGACTACTTCGGCGATCAGTTCCGCTGGTTTTTCGAAGAAGATCGAAGATCCGATCTCGCCGCCCGTGGTGGCGACGAGCAGTCCTTTCTCGATGCCCGCCGCATCCATGCGCCGAATCTGTTCGGCGAGCGGGATGCCCTCGTGCGTTTGCTGCTCGACCTTGACCAAACGCCAGAACTCATCGAGCACGGGCGTATAGTTTTGGGTTACCTCTTTGGTCCACAGGTTGACGACGATGTCGATGACACGATCCATTTTCATTTTGTTCGGCGAAGAACATGTGTCTGGGCGCGATTCGCCGGTTGCACGCCATCGTTCGACGCTGCGCGTCACGCTTTGTTCGGGGCGTCGCGGAGCCTCTTCTGTTCGGCTTTGTCGCGGTTTTGCGCGAAACGCTCGCGCAGTTCTCGGCGCAAGATCTTGCCGGTCGGCGTACGCGGAATCTGTTCGACGAACAGCACCTGTTTCGGTTTCTTGAAGCTGGCGATTTTGCCATCGCAAAAAACGATCAACTCTTCGGCGCTCACCTTGGCGTCAGGTCGCCGGACGATGGCTGCCGTCACTGCCTCGCCCCATTTCCTATCGGGCAGACCGAAGACGGCACAATCGGCCACCGCCGGGTGTTTGTGCAGCACGCGCTCGACTTCCGACGGATAGACGTTGAGCGCGCCCGTCACGATCATGTCGTTTCGTCGGTCGACGAGATAGAAGTAGCCCTCTTCGTCCATGTAGGCCATGTCGCCCGTGCGCACCCAGCCGTCACGAAGCACGGCCGCAGTCGCCTCGCGGTTGTTCCAGTAACCGGCCATGTTGGCTTCGGTGCGGACGGCGATCTCGCCGATCTCGCCCGGCGGGAGTTCGCCCCAACTTTCATCGACGACGGCCACGTCGACGTTGACTTGCGCGCGCCCACACGAGCGAAGGAGCTTGGCATGGCGCGGTGCGCTCAGCGCCAACTGATGTTCCGCTGGTTCGAGCACCGTGCCCGCGCAGCCCGTCTCGGTGGTGGCAAAGGTCTGACGAAAACCGCAGTGCGGCAGCCTCTGCATCGCTCGGCGCACGAGCGGTTCGGGCATTGGCGCGCCTCCGTAAAGCAGCGTTTGCAAGGACGAAAGATCGGCCCGCTCGCTCGCCGGATCTTCCAACAAGAGCTGAATCGTGGTCGGCACGAGATTGGTGAAAGTGATCCGTTCGCGTTCGATCGTCCGGAGCGCCGTTGCGACATCGAAGTTGATGAGCGCGATGAAAGAACCGACGTAAACGGCGCAGAAAATGCCGGCGATGCCAGCGGCAGAGTAGAGCGGCGAAGGGAGCATCACGCGGTGCGTACGCCGACTGCCGATGGCGTGGACGTGGACGAACATGCCGATGAGCGTGCTCGCGTGCGTGTAGATCGCTCCCTTGGGAAAACCTGTGGTCCCGCTCGTGTAGAGCAGCAACAGCGGATCATCGGCCGTGATCGGTTGGTCCAGCACTGGCTCGCTTTCGTCGCCGCGCGCCACCATCGCTTCGTAATCTTCCAGATCCTTCGCCTCCCCACCGATGACGACGATCGCCCGCACGTCGCGCGCTTTGGAGGCGATGCTGCGCGCTGCTTCGCTCTCTCCCGCGCCGCAGACAAAAGCGCATACGCCTGCATCGGCGACGATGTGCTCGATCTCGGGCAGCGCAAGACGATGGTTGACCGTGACCGCGACAGCCCCGAGCTTGGCCGCGGCGAAGAGCGCTTCGATCCACTGGTGCGAGTTGCGCCCGTAGAGGGCAACACGGTCGCCACGGCCGATGCCGATCCGGCGTAGCTCATGGGCGAAACGATTGACGCGCGCGTTGACCTCGCGCCACGTCAGGCGAACGTCGCCGAAAACCAGCGCTTCAGCTTTGCTGAGCACGCGCGCGTTGCGTCGCACGAGATCGCCGGCGCCGCAAAGCCCGCCGAAAAGGAACGACCGAGAGGTTGTCGCTTGCGTCATTGCCGTCGTGGCTCGCATGACCGTTTGAACGTTCGGGATGATACACGGAAATTTAGCATAAGTCTAGTACCTTTTTCGTGAAAAATCTTGACACAGAAAAGCGAGGAAAGTATATTGTGCTGCGTCTTAATTGTCATAAATTTATGTCTAAATGGCGACGCAAAAGATGCCCTGCGGCCCTGTGCACGGCGGTTGCGTTGCTTGGCGCCGCCGCCGTTGCGCAGTGGAGAGCGCCATCGGCGGTGGAGATCATCCGGCGCACGATTGCGGCGCATGGTGGCGAAACGTTTCGTCGTCCGCAGACGCTCGAACTTTGCGGGCGCGCCGTCTATTACCCGCGCGATGGTGGCCCGGCCATCGAGATCGAGCGTTTGCGCATCGCGCGCGTCATCCCGCAAGAGAGCCAACGCGCCCGGCGGCCGAACGGCAAGGTGTTGGTGGAAGCGTGGAGCGGTGGGCACCTCTTCTTTCGCGAAGGCTTTGACGGAGAACGAGCCTGGTCGCAATTGAGCGTGGCGGCGCGTCCCATCGCCGACTACTTGCGACTGGATCGCCATTTCGGTTTCGGCATCATCCGTTTTGCCGATGCTCCCGGCTTTCGCCTCGACCGGTTGCCCGATGGCGAAGTTGAGGGACGGCCCGCGTATCGGGTGGCGATCACCGACGTCGAAGGACGCACGACGCATTTTGCCATCGACCGTATGACGCACCTGATCCACAAGGTCGAATTCGATACGCCGCTCGGGCATCACGAACGGATCTACTGGTCGTACGATGCGCGCGACCGAGTCAAGGAAGCGCGTCACGTGCGGCTCATCTTCGCCGGGCACAAGCTCTTCGACGTGTGGTGGGAAGAGGTTCGATACAACCGGCCGCTGCCGGATGCGTTGTTCGCTCCGCCCGACAGGTGAGCGCTGACAACGAACGAGTTGGAGGAGAAGATGGGTTACAGACTCGGCATCGACGTCGGCGGGACGTTCACGGATCTGCTCCTTTTCGACGAGGAGACCGGACGCATGGTGCTCGCCAAAGTGCCTTCAACGCCAGCGGATCAGTCGATCGGCGTGCTCAACGGCATCGAGAAGGTCGCTGCGCTGGCCGGCATAGATCCAGCAGAGATAGACCTGGTGCTTCATGGAACCACAGTGGCGACCAACGCTGTGCTCGAAGAGAAGGGAGCGCGCGTCGGGTTGATCACGACGCGCGGTTTCGAGCAGATACTGCACGTCGCGCGGTCGCAGACGCCGGGACCGCTTGCTGGCTGGATCATCATGCAGAAGCCTGATCCGCTCGCGCCGCTCCATCTCACGCGCGGCGTGTCGGCGCGCATGAATGCGCGCGGCGAGGAACTTGTCCCGCTCGACGAAGAAGAAGTGCGTCGGTTGATTTGCGAACTGCGTGATGAAGGAATTCAGGCCCTGACCGTGTCGCTTATCAACTCGTTCGCCAATCCAGCTCACGAACGGCGTATCCGCGACATCGCTCAAGAGATCTGCCCGGACCTGCCGGTGACTATCTCGACCGACATCTTGCCGGAGTTTCGCGAGTACGAGCGGACGCTGACGACTGTGATGAACTCATACGTGCGGCCGGTGATGAGCCGTTATCTAACCGGCATCGAGCGCAAGTTGCACGACGCGCGTCTTGCGCCGACGGTCAACATCGTTCGTTCTGACGGCGGCGTGATGTCGCTCGATGGCGCGCGCGCGAAACCCGTCAACACGCTGCTCTCCGGCCCTTCGGGCGGCGTGGTCGCGGCCAGTTACATCGGTGAACTCGCCGGTTACAAGAACGTGTTGTCCTTTGACATGGGTGGCACTTCCACCGATGTGGCGATTTCGACGGGCGGCGAGCCGCGCATCGTGCGCGAGACGCGTATCGGTTACTATCCGGTCAAGGCCGCCGCGGTGGACGTGCGCAGCGTCGGCGCTGGCGGCGGTTCCATCGCGCACGTGCCGATCACGGGCGCTTTGCGCGTCGGTCCACAATCAGCGGGGGCCGAACCAGGGCCGGCTGCCTACGGCGCAGGCGGAACGGAGCCGACCGTGACCGATGCCAACGTCGTGCTGGGCCGCCTGCCGCCGCGCTTGCTCGGCGGCGAGATGCAGCTCGACGTCGAAGCGGCGCGCCGCGCCGTGGCCAGAATCGGCGACGCGCTCGGACTGTCAGTTGAAGAGGCAGCCCAAGGGATCATTGACATCGTCAACGAGAACATGTTCGGCGCGCTGCGGCTCGTCTCGGTGCAGCGCGGCTACGATCCGCGCGATTTTGCGCTGGTCGCTTTCGGCGGTGCCGGCCCGCTTCATGCCAACGCCTTGGCGCAACTTTCGGGCGCGTGGCCGGCGATCATTCCACCGACGCCGGGCGTGCTCTCGGCGCTTGGCTTCCTCCACTCGGACATCCGCAACGAGTTTTCGCAGACGGTAATCCGCACGCTCGACCGCATTGACGCGAGCGAATTCGCGCAAATCTTCGCCGCGTTGGATGAGCAGGCACGCAGGTGGTTGGAGGGCGAAGGCATCCCTGCCGAACGGCAGGCGCTGGATTACCAGATAGATGTGCGCTATCACCGGCAAGGGTACGAATTTCCGGTGCGCGTCCACCCGCGGCAGTTCGCGTCCGAAGAGGGCTTAGAGAAGTTCGTAGCCGACTTCAAAGAGATTCACGAGAGAAATTACGGCTTCAACATCGACTCGCTGATCGAGATCGTCAACTTACGCGTGGTCGGCATCGGTCTAGTCCGCAAAGTCGAATTGCAGCGTGTCGCGCCGGACAGGACGAGTCTCGAAGAGGCGATGGTGGAGACGCACCGCGCCTATTTCGGCGGCAAAGCGATGGAGACGCCGATCTACGACCGCGACCGGTTACGTCCTGGGCACATCGTGCGCGGGCCGGCTGTCATCACGCAGCGCGATGCGACCACGGTCATCTTGCCCGAACACTACGGGCAGGTCGATGAGTACCTCAACATCCTGATCTATCCCGACGGCAAAGGACGGTGAGAAGCGTTATGGCCGATCTTGACAAGATAACGCTCGACATCATCGAGAACGCGCTGCGCAACACGCGCCACGAGATGGATGCCGTGCTCTTTCGCTCAGCGATGTCGCCGGTGATCCGCGAGCAGCACGACGGCTTTCCGATGATCTGCGATCCGCAAGGACGCATGGTCGTCGGTCAGTTCGGCTCTTACATCGCCGGTTTCATCCAGCAGTGGAGACGGGGTATTGCCGAGGGCGACGTCTTTCTGGTCTCTGACCCGTACTCGTGCCGGGGTGCCATCTCGCACATCAACGATTGGATGGTGCTGTTGCCGATCTTTTACGACGGTGAGTTGGTCGGCTGGGGGTCGCAGTTCGGTCACACGGTCGATGTCGGCGGCCCCGTCTCGGGCAGCTTGCCGACCGATGCGACCACCATCTTCGGCGAAGGGATGCGCATTCCGCCGGTCAAGCTCTTCGATCGCGGCAAGTTGAATGAGGACGTGCTCGATCTGATCTTGACCAACACGCGCGTGCCCGTGATGAACTATTTCGACCTGATGGCGATCGTCGCCGCTTGTCGCACGGCCGACAAGCGCGTGCGCGAGTTGTGCGACCGTTTCGGCAAGCGGACCTATCTGGCCGCCTGCGAAGCGTTGCTCGACCGCACCTATCGTGCGATGAGCGCGCTCATCGAAAAGAACTTGCCGACCGAACCGGTCTCCTTCGAAGACTACGTAGACGACGATGGCCGCGGCAACGGCCCGTTCAAGATGAAGTTGACTATCTGGCGCGAAGGCAACGTCGGCTATTTTGACTGGACCGGCACCGATCCGCAAGCGCCCGGTCCGATCAACTTCCTCCTGAACGAAGAGATGTTCAAGATGTTCATCGGCGTCTATCTGATCATGGTCTTCGACCCGCAGATACTCTTCAACGATGGCTTCTATCCTTTGCTCAGAGTCAAAATCCCCGAAGGGAGTCTATTGCAGCCGCGCTTTCCGGCGGCGCTCGGTTGCCGCACGCACGCGCTGGCGCGTCTGTTTGACGTTCTCGGTGGGGCGCTGGGGCGGCAAGCGCCGGAACTGTCGACCGCTGCTGGCTACGGGACGTCACCGTACCTGCTCTACAACGGCTACGACGAAAACGGCGAATTCTTCCACCTGATGGAGATCACCTACGGCGGCATTCCGGGGCGGCCGCTTGGCGACGGCATGGATGCGCATTCTTGGTGGCCGCTTTTCGAGAACATCCCGACCGAGTATCTGGAGAGCTACTACCCGATCACCGTGCTCGAATACGGCAGCTTGCCGGATTCAGGCGGTGCCGGGTACCATCGCGGCGGCAACGGTGTACACAAAGTTTATCGTTTCGAGGTGGATGGCGAGATTGCTGTTCACGACGATCGCGAGCGGTCGCAGCCGTGGGGCATTCTGGGCGGCTTGCCGGGCCAGTCTTCGTCGAAGCTGCTGGTGCGCGCCGATGGCAAAGCAGAACCGTTGCCCTCGAAGATTTCGCAAGTTGCCGTTCGCAAGGGAGACATCCTTATCTACCGAACGGCGGGCGGCGGCGGATGGCGCGATCCGCTGGACCGGCCTGTGGAGTGGGTGCTCAAGGACGTGCGCAACGGGCTCGTGTCGCGCGAAAAGGCTGCGCGCGATTACGGCGTCATCATCGTCGAGAAGGATGGCCGACTCGCCGTCGATCAACAACGGACCGAAAGCGAGCGCGCGCGCAAGAAGCGCGAGCGAGGCGATGTGCCGATCTTCACCTTCGGGCCTGAACCAGAGCCGATCGGCGTCGTGCGCGAATGGCGGAGCACTCGGGCGCTGACGCAAAGTGATGAACCGGCACACGTCTAAAAACGCGGCCGGCAGGGGACAAACTATGTCGCCCAGCGTCAGCACCGAAGGGGGCGAGCGTGGACGGACAAGAGACGGATCTTGTGCGCCTGTATGTCGAGCGCGGTTTTCGTGGCCGCGTTGGATTTGGCGCGCGTCCGGCGCTTCTCATCATCGATCTGATTCGCGCCTTCACCGATCCGCGTTCTCCGCTCAGTTGCGATCTCGAAGAGGTGATCGCAGCAACACGCCGTCTGCTCGACAGGGCGCGTGCGGCGAAGATCGGCGTTCACTTTACGACCACTGCCTACGTCGAAGGCCACACCGACGCCGGACTTTTCATCTGCAAGGTGCCGAGTCTGGGGCTGTTGCGCGCAGGCGACCCGCTCGTGGAGATCGATGAGCGATTGCGGCCGCTGCCCAACGAGTGTGTGTGGTGCAAAAAGTATGCGAGCGCGTTCTTCGGCACGGCGCTCGCCGCGACTCTGACGGCAGCGGGCGTAGATACTCTATTGATCACCGGGTGCACCACGTCCGGGTGCGTGCGCGCCTCGGCAGTAGACGCTTGCCAGCACGGTTTTCGCGCCATCGTCGTGCGCGAAGCGGTAGGCGATCGCGCGCCGGCGCCGCACGAAGCGAATCTGTTCGACATCGACGCGAAATACGGCGATGTCGTCTCGCTCGACGAAGCGTTGGACTATCTTGCACGGTTCGGCGATCCAGGCGGTCAATCGGAGTGAGGAGATGAACGGACAGAGCGTGCAACAGCGTCCGCTTGCGGGACTCAAGGTGTTGGAGATGGGACAGCTCCTCGCCGGACCATTTGCCTCGGCGATGCTCGCCGGTTTCGGCGCGGAGGTGATCAAGATCGAACGTCCGCGCACGGGCGACCCGATTCGCACGTGGCGCAAGATCTACCGCGGAACCTCGCTGTGGTGGCTTTCGCTCGGGCGAAACAAAAAGTCGATCACGTTGGACCTGACGCGCCCCGAAGGGCAGCAGATCGCGCGCCGTTTGGCGGCCAAAGTCGATATCTTGCTTGAGAATTTCAAGCCAGGGACGCTCGAGCGGTGGGGCATGTCGTACGACGCGCTGCGCGAACTCAACCCGCGGCTCATCATGGTGCGCGTGTCCGGATGGGGCCAGACCGGACCATATGCGAGCCGTCCAGGGTATGCCAACGTCGCCGAAGCGATGGGGGGAATACGCTACACGACCGGCTATCCGGACCGCCCCCCGGTGCGCACCGGCGTGTCGCTCGGCGACACGTTGGCCGGGTTGCATGCCGCATTGGGCGCGCTCGTCGCCATCTATCACCGCGATGTGCGCGGAACAGGACAAGGACAGGTGGTCGATGTCGCGATCTACGAAGCGGTCTTCAACATGATGGAATCCATGCTCGCCGAATACGACAAGCTCGGCTACGTGCGCGAGCGGACCGGACCGAAGCTCGAAGGGATCGTGCCGACTTCGACTTACCGCTGCGCCGATGGCAAGTACATCGTCATCGGCGGCAACGGCGATTCGATTTTCAAGCGGTTGATGAACGCCATCGAGCGCCCAGATCTCGCCGACGATCCTCGACTGGCGCACAACGATGGCCGCGTCGCGCACGAAGAGATGATCGACCGAGCCATCGAAGAATGGACCAGCCGGCATCCTTACGAGGTAGTCTTTCAGAGATTGACCGAAGCGGAAGTGCCATGTGGTCCGATCTACTCGATCGCCGACATCGTGCGCGACGAACACTACATTGCGCGCGGCATGTTCGAAGAAGTGGATCTCGGCGACGGAGACAAGGTCAAAATACCGAGCGTCGTGCCGAAACTGACATCGACGCCGGGGGGCACGGATTGGCCGGGCCCGCCGCTCGGCGCGCACAACGACGAGATCTACCGCGGATTGCTCGGAATGAGCGAAGACGAACTGCGGCGGTTGCAAGAGGCCGGCGTCATTTGAGAATGCATTTCGGCCCGCAGCCGAGCAGGTAACTTCGTCTTGAGCGAGCGCTCTTGCAAGCTGTGCGCATGAAAGGGGGAGGGAAGAAGAGTTGAATCGAGTCCGTCGCGTCCAGATCGTCGAGGTCGCTTTGCGTGACGGCTTGCAGTCGGTGGCGCGGTTGGTTCCCACCACAGAAAAGCTCGCGCTCATCCGGCGTCTGATCGACGCTGGCATCCGGCGCATCGAAGCGACGGCTTTCGTCAGCCCGCGTTGGGTGCCGCAGATGAGCGACGCTGAAGAGCTGATGGCGCGTGTGCCGCGCGACGGCGCGACGCAGTACATGGCCTTGACGGTGAACGAACGCGGCTACCAGCGAGCGCTCGCCGCGCAGGTCGATTGGCTCTGCTACGTGGTCGCCGCCACGGAAGCGATCAACCGCCGCAACGCCAACATGGGCTTGCGCGAAGCGTTGGAGTTGGCGTGCCGCGTGATCGAGCGGGCCAAACGTGACGGCGTGCGAGTGCGCGGCTCGATCGGCGTCGCTTGGGTCTGCCCGTACGAGGGCGAAGTACCCGCGGCGCGCACGCTCGATATCGCGGCCGAAATGATTTCTGCCGGAGCCGACGAGATCTCTTTCAACGATACCACGGGGCGGGCGACGCCAGACCGAACGCGCGCCCTCTTTGCCGAAGCGCGCGCGCGGTGGCCCCACATCTCTTTTGCTGCGCATCTACACGACACCACCGGCATGGCGCTCGACAACATCAAGGCGGCGATGGAGGCAGGCGTCGCCGTGTTCGATGCGGCGGTGGGTGGTTTGGGCGGCTGTCCGTTTACGCCAGGCGCGCCCGGCAACGTGGCCACCGAAAGGGTCGTTTGCATGATGGCGGAGTTGGGAATCGAGACCGGCATCGATCCCGAGCGTCTGCGTGAGATCGGACGCGAAGCGAGCCTTTTGGCTGGCGACACGGCATCGCGCTGAAATGGAATGAACGAGCCAAAGCGACACCGCTCTTCAAAAGGCAGCACCGGTGCACTGGATGCCGCAACCTTAGTTGCGGGTAGGTTTTCGGCGGAAATTGTAGCGAAGCAACACCAGCGCGCGAACAGGATGTCCGTCGCGTAGGGCAGGCCGGAAGAACATACGCTTGACCGTTTGCGCCACTGCTTCATCCAGTCCGAAACCGGCCCAACGTACGATCTCGACCCGACGCACTGTGCCTTCCACATCGATCCACACGAGAGCATCCACGGTCGCTTCCGCTTCGGCACGCGCCGCTTCTTCCGTGTAAGCGGGTTGAAGACGCCGGTAGGGCTGTGGCGGAATGAGGTCTTCGCGAGCGCTTTCGTCGCGCGTCAAGTCCAGATAATCGCCTTCGGTTTCGCCGGACGGCGGGGCGGTCGCCGCGCGTCGGATCTGTTCCGCGAGCGTGCGGCGAATGGTCGCGGCATAGAGCGGCGCGCGCCGACGCAGCTCCGCTCGCAGCATCGCCAACGCCTCTGCTGCGTCTGTCGCTTGGAAGCTCGGGCGATCCCACCGAACGAGCGCGCCGCTGCGAGCGTCAACGACGAAGATCGAGGCGTAGGATTCAAAGTAGATCGCGCCGCTCGATGGTGAACGACGAACCACTTGCGCGTCGCCCGTGATGAACAGATCGCAACCGATGGCCATTCCGAGATCGCGCGCTTCGGCGAGCGTCATGTTGAGCGAGCCGTTGTAGCCGATGCCCTTGGCTGCGGCGCGCGCCAGATCGCGGTTGACGAGCGCGAATTCACCCTCCACGGAGAGCGCGGCGTGAAGTTCGTCGGCCAGCTGTTTCCCTGTGGCGTCGGATCCGAAGTCGAGCGTGGCGATGCGCGCCCGAAATCGTGTGTCTTCTTGTGTCCGGGAAAGGCCGCTCGGCGAAACGAGCGCGAAGCGCGAGAAGGCGAGAAGGATGAACAAAAGGGCGCGCGCTGTGTTCAACCGCCGCATTGCCCGATCACCGTTCTTCGTCGTGATAGAGCGCGTAGATGCGTTCTTTGACTTCCGGTGGAAAGCAGATGCGGCGGATCTCGTATCCGCGTTCGAGTCCGCGGGCGACGTCGCTCACCTCGGTGATCTCGCGCAGGCGTCGGCGCGAGTAGCTATCTTCCACGTAGATGCGTGCTTTCGGCTCCGCATGTTTCCCCGGATAGGCGCTGTATGGCGTATCACCGGCTTGATCTTCGATGAAGTAGTAGCGCGGATCGAATCCAGCTTCGGTGACCGCCCTTCGAGCAGCCTCGAGAAACGCACCCCTTTCCTCTTCGGGCATGTCGAGATCGATCGCTTTGAAGAGCCTTCGGCCGACGAACCGTCGGCTCAGGTCGCGCAGGATCGGGTCGGATGCGCGCTGCCACTGTTTGATGTGAAAAAGAAGATCAGAATCGTCCATCTCCATGTGGTCGCTCAGGGACAATTGTTCGCCGCACAAGAGCTTGGCAAAGGCTGTTCCCGGCGCATACCAGATCTCGGCGCCTTGCGCCGTCAGTTCCAGCGCGCGTTCCAGCGTCGCGCGCAAAACCACTTCGGCCGAGCGTAACGTGCGGTGGTAGTAAACTTGACGGAACATGTAGTAGCGCGCTTGCAGATACTCTTCGACAGCGTAGAGACCCCGCGCCGTCACGTAGATGCGATCGTTGTCAGGATCGACGGCGAGCGCTTTGATGATCCACTCGAGATCGTAGATGCCGTATTTTGCGCCGGTCATCAAAGAGTCGCGCAAAAGGTAATCCATGCGATCGACGTCGAGTTGCGAAGAGACGAGTTGCGAAATGAAAGATGGTTTGAAATCGCCTTCGATGATCGCCGCGACGCGGTCGGGCAGTTCGGTTCGATAGGCGCGCAAGATCTGGCCCACCTCGGTTTCGTCGCTGCGGATCGCCTGCACGGTCAAATCCTCGTGATGGAAGCCGAGCACCTTTTCCATGACGTGCGAAAAGGGGCCGTGGCCGATGTCGTGCAAGAGGGCGGCGGCGCGCGCCGCCGTGCGATCCTCTTCGCTGATGGGATGCGTCTCTTGCAGGCGTTCGAGAACGCGCGTCATCAGGTGGAACACGCCGAGCGAATGGGCGAAACGCGAATGTTCAGCTCCTTGGTAGGTGTAGAGCGCAAGACCGAGTTGTTTGATGCGACGGAGGCGTTGGAACTCGAACGAGTCGATGAGCTGCATCATCAAACGCCCTTCGCTCGAGTCCGTGCGCAGGCGAATGATATTGTGCAACGGGTCGCGGTAGATCCTCTCCGCCATACGCGGGCAAGTCTAACACACTCGTCGCAGCAGCGCGCACAGCGAATCGTCTTGGCGGCAAGGCGCAGAAGGAGCGCCGTTTGCGAAAGCCGTTCGCTATGGAGACCTTGCGTTTTCGGCAAGAACGCCGTGTGTTGCAGTTTGCGACCCGGGGGGCGCTTGATCGAGCGCATCGAAACGTGCTAAAGCCAATCTTTCTGCGCGCGATGACCCAAGGGCTACCAATCGGCATCTTCGACAGCGGCGTCGGCGGCTTGACCGTGTATCGCGCGCTCCATGAGCGATTGCCGGGTGAACGATTCGTCTACTTGGGCGATACGGCACGCGTCCCTTACGGGACGAAATCGCTGGCGACGGTGGAACGTTACGCCGTGGAGAACGCGCGTTTCCTCGCGCGCCACGGGACGAAGTTGCTCGTCGTCGCGTGCAACACGGCGTCGGCGCTGGCGCTGCCTGCCGTGCGGCGCGCCGTGAGCATCCCAGTGGTCGGCGTGATCGAACCGGGAGCGCGCCTCGCAGTGGGGCGCAGTTCGACGCGGCGCATCGGCGTCATCGCCACCGAAGCGACGGTTCGAAGCCGAGCCTACGCCGCGACCATCGCGCGATTGGCGCCGGACGCACACGTGATCGAGCGGGCCTGTCCGCTCTTCGTGCCGTTGGCTGAAGAGGGATGGGCCGATACGTTGGTCGCGCGATTGGTTGCCGAAGAGTACTTGGGAGATCTGCGCTCTTCGGGCATCGATGTGCTCGTGCTCGGGTGCACGCACTATCCGCTCTTGCGGCAGACGATTCAACGAGTGGTTGGTGAAGAGATTCAATTGATCGAATCGGGCGAGGCAGTGGCCGAAGAAGTGGCGCAGCTGCTGCAAGAGCGGTCGCTTTCGGCCTGCGCCAGACGCAGCGGACGGGAGCGGCGGTTGGGCGACGATCTGGACCACTTCTACGTGACGGATGCGGCGGAACGTTTCGCGCGCGTCGCCGAGAGGTTTCTGGGTCAGGCACCGGCGGTGCTAGAAGCGGTGGAGCTATGAGGCTCGGTTGCTTCCGCCAAAAGAGTGCCAGGCGAGAGCTGATCGACCAGCGCCGCCGCTCGGGAATCGCGACGATTCCGTTCTGGAGAAAGAGGGGGGGCTGAAAGCCCGCGACCCGCACGAACGCGATTCCGCAAAGATCCCCTCGTGGAGAGCTTCGGGGGGGGGCTTTCGACGGTGCGCAAAAGAGCGCCGACAAAAGGAGTCGGATCGGCAGGTGATTGCCGCAGCAAGCGGGCGAAAGTCCGGTAACCGGATGATCTCGCGGTTCGTCTATGTTTGAAGATCGCTGCGTGTGGCCGTCGCGCTGGCGATCAACCAAGCGCGCTCGCAGAGTGCTCGCATCGTCCGGTCGCGGCGGCGCACACGTTCTTCGGAAAGTTCAACATAGAGGTGACCAAAACCTTGGCGGCGCAAGCCCCGCCCTTCAGGGCTGGGGATAAGCCGCCCGTCGCTTGGGATTATACCGCTCGATATGGTACAATCCACTCATGGCCAGGCAGTTCAAGTCCAACCGCAACGTGGTGTACTCCTGCCAGTACCATGTCGTCTGGTGCCCTAAGTACCGGCGGCGGGTCCTAATCAACGGGGTGGATGAGCGTCTTAAAGCCATCCTCCGGGAGGTTGCTGCGGAGAGACGGGCTGAGATCATCGAAATGGAGGTTATGCCCGATCATGTGCATTTGTTGGTCTTGGTCGATCCCCAGTTCGGAATCCATCGGATGGTGCGTCTCTTGAAGGGACGCTCATCACATCTGCTCCGACAGGAATTCCCATGGTTGCGCAGTCGATTGCCAACGTTGTGGACCAACAGTTACTTCGTCGCAACAGTAGGAGGTGCCCCGCTTGCAGTCATCAAGCAATACATCGAAAACCAAAAGCGGGTCTGAACGCACTCCGTCGTTCGTCTGCGAGCTTCCCCTGCGGGTCACTTCGGCTGAGGCGCGCATCCTGAACAGCCGTCTGGAGGCAGCGCGGCAGATCTACAACGCCTGCCTGGACGAGGCGCTTGGGCGGGCACGGCTGCTGCGTGAGCGGCAGGCATACCAAGCGGCACGGCGCCTTTCTAAGGGCAAGGAGCGGACTACCGCGTTCAAGGAAGTCCGGCAGTCGGTCGGGTTTACCGACGGGGCGTTGCAGCATTACGCCGTTCATCTCCGCCAGCGTGCGTTCAAGGAGCACCTCGACGTGCATGTTGCGCAGAAGCTCGCCTCCCGCGCCTTCGCGGCGGCTGACGCATGGCTGCTTGGAAAGCGTGGACGGCCCCGGTTCAAAGGATACCGCCAGCTGGACACCGTGGAGGGTAAGTCGAACCACGCGGGCATCCGCTGGCGTGATGATCACGTCGAATGGTTCGGGCTCAACCTTCCGGCCATCCTCAACCCCAAGGACCCTGTGATTGCCTATGCGCTGAGCAGCCGGGTGAAATACGTGCGGCTGGTCCGCCGGAAGATGAAGGGCCGGGATAGGTTCTACGTTCAACTCGTCTGTGAAGGCGTCCCGTATCGAAAGCCGCGCCATCGGATTGGCAAGGGCGAGGTGGGCTTGGACATTGGTCCCTCCACCATTGCGGCGGTTGGGGAGGATGCCGCCTTCCTGGAGCTGTTCTGCGAAGAGGTGGTTCGGAAGCACCGGACAATCCACAGGCTACAGCGAAAGCTGGACCGCCAGCGTCGGGCGAACAATCCGGACAACTACTTGCCCGACGGGGGAATCAAACCCGGCCCGAAACGATGGGCGGCGTCGAACCGCCAGCGTCAGACCCAGGACCAACTGGCGGAGCTGCTTCGTTGCGAGGCGGCGCACCGCAAGACGCTACACGGGCAGTTGGCCAACCGTGTCCTGGCGCTGGGCCGGGTCGTCAAGATGGAAAAGCTCTCGTATCGCGCGTTCCAACAGCAGTATGGCAGGTCGGTGAG
>CAKZOF010000720.1 GCA_937135995.1 uncultured Pyrinomonas sp. | reverse complement strand
GCCTGTCTCCGGGGCTAATAAGAGGCAAAGAGACGATGACTAGATCATCAAGTGAGGTTGCGCTAGAAGTTATCTCAAAAGCGGCAAAAGCTGAGGAAGAATCATGCCGTAAATGAGATAGCTTCTAGTCAGCTTCAACCGATTCGCCCGACAAATCAGGCAACACGAACGCATATTACTCCCTCCATTCTACCTGTCAATATTGGCATCTGCCTTAGGGCGATGCCTCTCCTGCTTTCATTAGAGCTGCTAACAGAGGCATTGGACGAGACGGCCAAACGTTTGAGCGCGGGCCTACCGAAACAACTACTCGACGCCATTCAGGTGCAGGTGGCTGCAGTGAAAGGAGCGATCGGCAAGAACGGCGGAGATGGTTCGGAGGCTGAGATCATCAGCTCGATGGCTAGAGGCGACTTCGAAGCGGTGCAGGAGGCGATCGACAAGCTGAAAGACGAGAAGAAGAGGTTGTCATGGGGTGAACTGCTGCTCAAAGCGCGGGTTAAAACCCACCTTAGCCGAGGCGAATTATTCGAAGCGCTCAGCATAGCGCGGAAGATGAGAGATGGAACGCAGAAGATGCTGCTGATGGCCGAGATCGCCAAAGTCGCACACGAGAAGCGAGAGCCAGATCTTTCAACGGCCATCCTTTACGAAGTGAGAAAGACCTCGGCCGACGCCTTGCCGAAAGGGATCTATGCTGTCGCTTTACTAACGATTGCTGCCGAGACGGCCCATTTTGCGCCGACGGAGGCGATGCTCATGCTGCAAGATGGCGTAACCACGATCAATTCGCTGGCCGATGCCGACGCCAAAGAACAAAAGGGTTCTCGGTCAAAACCGATTCTCAATGACTCGAGTAGTTTTGCCGACTCAGCCGAGTTGATGCGGGCCTTCTCTGCGTTGGGGGGAGAAGGACTTGGAGAGGACATTGTCGATTGCAAACAGGCTGGAGAACAAGGCGGTGCAGATGGTTGCGCGACTGGCGACGGTCGAGAGAGCAGTTGAAAAGGGGCCGCCGAAATCTTCTTCAAAAGATCGCCCGCAATAGCAACCGATTTAACAACAGATTATCCTAATATCGCCGAAAGCTTCATCGGCTCAAACTACCCATTGGTCGCGTCAAGAGTTTCGCGTAAGGGTCTGCGTAAGAGAGGCACAGCGCTCCTGCAGCCTTCTCTCCACCCTCTGCGTCTCGGCCTCAACCCTTCAACCGCCGCTGCCACCTATCACCACTTCCCCCACGTCCACCAGACGACGGCCGTGAGGCTTTAGATTGGCTAATAGTTGCTCTCTCGGTCGCGGGGGAATGGCCAGCAGCTTCACCCGGCCAAAGGTAGGCTCCAGCCTGTCGGTGCAGGGGCCGTTCTTGCGCGCGCCCGGTCCAACTCTAGAACTACTCTAGAACTCGCGCCAGGGACGTGACACCACAAGAGACCGCCTTTCATCACACTCGCGGAAGGGTGGGTTGCTCCTGGCGGGAGATCGTAAACGCGTGTAAACAACTGTGCTCGATTGCGCCGGATCCACGCAGTCCATCAAGTGATCTCTACTTCACCGCCAGCGATCCATCTATCTCGTAGAAGTTTCGATTTCCAGCCACTCCGCGGAAGCCAATACCTTGACGTCGACGCTCCGCTTTGCCGCAGCGGCAGTCAACCTCTCGATCGCTTCGGGCGTGTGATTGTAGATGGGCGGATTGTGAAAGTCCCCGAAGTGAATGGGGACGATTCGCTCCGCCCCCAAGACGATGCTCGCCGAAACGGCCTGTTCGGGAGACAAACAGATCGGTTCTCCGCTTGGAAGCATCGTCGGATCATGAATCACCGCTGCGTTGATCGGCAAGCAAGCGATATCAAACGGCCCGTGTGCACGGGCGATTTTCCACCAGTGACCATGCCACAACGTGTCGCCGCAGTGAATGATACGTTTGTCGCCTCGCCCAACTACCCAAGCGAGCTGTGGGTCACCCAAGCCGTCCGCAGAAAAGGTCGCGGTGATCTCCAAGTCGCCGACGACGAACGCGTCGCCGGGGAAAACACCGATCACGTTGGTCAGCGCTTGGCTTTGGGCTGTCTCCACCGACGCCGCCGGAACGTGGACGGCAACGTCCGCTCCGTAGAAATCAGCGATCGCCTTGGGATCGAAGTGGTCTGAATGCAGGTGCGTGACGAGCACGGCATCGACCCGGCCGAACACATCCAGCGTGAAGAAGGGCTGGCGAGGCTCACCGAAAAAACCGACATCGACGTTGTACAGCGGATCGATTGCCACCGCCGTCTGCGGCGTTCTCACCACCACGCCTGCCCAGGTCATGCGCTGTAGGATCATCGGCAACACCGCCTTTCTCGGAACCACAGTCGTGCTCGGCTTGTCTCGGCAAGTGGAGTGTATCAGCCAATCAACGGTTAGTAAACCTCATCGACCTGCGAAGTCTTCGACGAAGCTCAACGGTGATAGAACGGGATGAGCGACAGGTATCGCTCGCAACGAGGCTCAGGTCGTATCGGCGAAGCGTGGCGGAAGATTTTCGAGCTCTCTTTGCATGCGCGTGGTGAGCACTCGTCGTTCGGCCGGTGTGAGCAGCGTCTCGGCCCAGCGATAAACCTGCCCCTCTTCCGTGCGGTTGTGTGCCACAAGCCTCTCCCGAACGGCCAGCACATGCGCCCGCGCCTCGACAAGCGACTCTTTTTCGTCGCGCGCGAGCGTGCGCAGCAGTTTCATCGCCGCGGCTAGTTCGCGCATGAAGAAGTCGTGATCGTGGCGCAACTCTTCAATTCTTTCGCGCGCTTCCGCCGCCGACGGCCGCTCGCCCTGTCGCCCTTCGACCGCGCGGAGGATAGCGGGGAACAGATGCAGGTGCTCGGCGCGGATGTGCATCGCCAAGCGCGCCCAGAACAGGTCTAGGCGCGCGTGACTTCGCCCGACGTCGCCGCCATCGAGCGCTGCAAGAGCTTCTTCGATTAGCCCGTCCAACTCCGCGTGATCGTCGTCGAGCAGCATTGTCACCTACCGTTCGGGCCGTCCGGATCCTTTCCGCGCGCGATCTCGGTCTCCAGCGCTAGTGCGCGCGGAAAGAGGAGGTTGTTCTCCAGATGAATGTGCTCGTGCAAGTCCCTTTCCAGCGCTTCGAGCGCACCGTAAAGAGTCTGGTAGCTGATGCAAGCGTCGGGCGGCGCGGCGTAGTCAGCGCTCCACCGGCGCATTTGCTGCAGCCATTGGTTGGTCGCGTCGTGCTCGCGCAACATCACGGCGATCGGGTTCTGCACCGTGCCGAAAGGCGGCGGCAGCCGATGACGCCCGGTGCGGGCACGTTCCAATTGCATGATGTATGGGAAGAGCACCCGCTCCTCCTTGAGCATGTGCTCTTCGAGTTCGGCACGCATCTGCTGAAAAGCCTCTCTGATCCTCAGCAGTTCGGGATGATGCGCGCCGTGCACGGCACAGACCTTCTCGAGCAGCGCCGCCAGACGCTCGGTCTCCGCCTTGGTAAAAGCGTGGTGCGTATCGACGATGTGCGCGCACAGTTCAGTGAGCGACAGCGCTTGAAGATCAATCACTTCTTTCTTTGTCGCCAGCGCCCGCGCTTCCTCGAGCAAGCGCGCGACCGCTGCCGTCTCGACTCCGGCTTTGACGCAGGCCTCGGCGAGCGGCAGGTGGCCGCCGCAGCAATAGTCGATTTTCAACTTCTCGAAGACGCGCGTCGCGCCCGGCCACTCGAGGGCGAACCAGCGAACGGTTTGTTTCGCATCGAACATCATCGGTCGATTCCTCCTCGGATCCCGAGCTTAGTGGAGAGCCGCACCGCAGCGCAGTGATCCAAGTCACGCGACGGTCGCGCCGAGAAACAACTTCTTCGGCCGCTCGCAGATGTGCGTCACGTGCAAGGCGCGTCCGAGACGATCTCGACCGTTGCGGCACGCTCGTCCGGCGCGGCGACTGCTTCGGCAATTGCCCGGTTGATCGGGACAAGGTGGTCCTGTTTCGGCTTGTCCGCGAGTGTGCTCAAGTTCTGCTTTCGCTACGCTTATCTTGCCGCCGGCGTCTTCGCTGGCGCGCCTTTTCGTGCCGCCTCGTCGCGGCCCATGATGACGAAGCGATCGATCGCAAAGCAACCGAGCGCGAAGAGCGCCAGAAGGACGAAGCCCAGAGCGTAGCTACCCGTGGCATCGCGGATCAGCCCGAGCGCGAGCGGCGGGAAGAAACCTCCGAGACCACCGAAAGCGCCGACCAATCCGGTCACCGTCCCCGTCTCCTTCGGGAAGTATTGCGGCACGAGTTTGAAGACGGCGCCATTGCCCAGTCCAAGCAGTGTCGCTGCCCCCAAAGCGCCCACGGTGAAGGTCGGCATCCACTGCGTGCTCATCAGCAGAGCCACCGCCGCGAGCAACCCGAAGACCCACGCAAGCACGCGCGCGCCGCCGTAGCGATCAGCAGCAAGACCACCGACCGGGCGCATCAACGTCGCGAGGACGACGAACCCAGCTGTGCGCGCTCCGGCATCGGTGGCGGCGAGGGCGAACTCCTCGCGCAACAGCGTCGGCAGGTAGATCGAAAGCGCGACGAATCCGCCGAAGGTCAAAAAGTAGAAGAGCGCGAAGATCCAAGCGAGGGGTGAGCGCCGTAGCACGCTCAAGCTTTCGGCCAACGTCGGTGGCTGCGCGGCGGCGGCGGCGTCGCGCGCAAACAGGTAGAAAACCACCGCCCACAGCAGCGCCACGGCAGCGAAGACGAAGAAGACCGGGCGCCAGTCTCCGAAGAAGAGCGCGAGCACGGGCGCGCCGAAGACGGCGAGCGACTGGCCGATGTTGCCCATGCCGTAGATGCCGAGGGCGAAGCCCTGCCGTTCGGGTGGAAACCACTTCGAGGTGAAACCGACGCCCACCGGAAAGGTCGCGCCAGCGAGCCCTAAGAAGAAGCCGAACAGGAGAAGCTGCGCGTAGCTGGTCGAAAGCCCCAGCCCGAACGCTGGCAGAGCCGAGACGGCGAGCAGCACGGCGAAGACCTTCCGGCCACCGAAGCGGTCGGCGAGCATGCCTGCGGGCAAGCGGCCCAGCGAGCCGAGCAGGACCGGAATGGCAATCATCAAGCTCTTCTCGGTCGCCGAAAGCCCATAGAGCTGCGCCAACGTCGGGGCGAGCGCGGCGATAAGCCCCCACACGGCAAAGGAGATGGCAAAAGCGGTCGTCGACAGGAACAACGCGCGAATAGCGCCGGGCCTGAAAGTGCCTTTCATCGGAGCTGCTCCGAGCTTCGGTCTCGTCGCGAAAGCGAAAAAGCGAGGCGCGATCCCGAAGAAGCTGTTGGGCAACTGCCGTGCCGCGCTGCCGTCCGCAGCGCTTCATCGTCGGTTCCGCACAAAGCGCCCCGAAAGAGCGAGCGATTTGACGCGGCGCGCTGCGCAAACTTCCGCAACCATCGAGCGGTCCACCTCGCGTCACCGTCCGACGCCTAAAGAGCGCGCAATGGTTCGCCCTTGCTCTCGCCACCTCTTGCGCGAAGATGGGCGTCACCAAGGAGCCTGTCAGCGACCTTTCGGCGCGTGAAGTGCTTTGCGTGAGGAAGGATCGTTTTCGCATCCTTGCTAGAGGCAGCGGATGACCGCACCACCGCGGACCAGCGCGACTCCGAAGCCGCGCTTCCCGCTGCCTCGAAGCCGATCGCACCTCGCACGAATCGAAGGGTCGGCGCGCTTGCCACGGGGTCCGCCGTTCAAGCCGCGCTCAGACGGTTCGACGCCCACAGATCGTAGCGGGGCGCAGGCGGTAGACGACGATTCTGCTCAAGCGATGCCAAGGGCCGATGTCTGTGCGGTTGAGCGCGGGCGCAAGCGTCGGATTGCGCTCTGCGATCAGTTGCATGGCG
>CAKZOF010000719.1 GCA_937135995.1 uncultured Pyrinomonas sp. | reverse complement strand
TGCGACCGATGACGCGCGGGCGCCCTTCGACCAGCACGACGACGACGGGTTTGCCAGCGGCGGCCACCGCGTCGGCCAGTTTCAACTGCGGCTCGCCCAAGGTGAGATCGGTGATGTTGCCGGGAGTTTCAGCATAAGACCCTTCGCCCAGACAGAGGATGACCACATCGACGTCGCGCGCGGCGCGCGCCGCCGCCGCGATGTCGACTTCGCGGTCGATGTCGGTCGGCGTCGCGTTCGATGGGCCGCTCGGCGCACGCACGATCTCGGTGCCGGGAACGTAGACGACGTTCGATCTTCCCAATTTGGCCTCGATCGCTTGGCGGATCGTCAATTTGTCCTTCGGATAGAGCGACTCTTCCGATCCTTGCCAGACGTAGGTCCATCCGTTGTTGAGCGGGATGAGCGAATCGGCGGTCGGCCCGGTCACTAGCACCTTCGCGCTCTTCGACAGCGGAAGCAAATCCTTTTCGTTCTTCAGAAGCGTGATAGATTCGCGCGCGGCTTGCAGGCTGAGCTGTTGGGCTTCGCGCGATCCGAGCTGATTGCGAAGCGACGGATCGGGGAAAGGATTGTCGAACAGTCCGAGATCGAATTTGACGCGCAGGATTCTGCGCACCGCTTCGTCGATGCGCGATTCCGGCACCGCTCCTTCCTGCACGAGTTGCAACAGCAGATCGCTGAAGCTGTAATCGCTCGGCACCATGCTCATGTCGATGCCGGCCATCACCGCCATGCGCGTCGCTTCCTTTTCGTCAGCGGCGACGCGCCACTGCGTGACCAACTTCTTGATGTCTTCCCAATCGGAGACGACGAAGCCTTGAAAGCCGAGTTCGCCGCGCAGGACGTCGGTCAAAAGGTACCTGTTGACGTGGCCCGGAACGCCGTTGACCTCCGCCGAGTTGATCATCACCGTCTGCGCTCCGGCACGCACGGCGGCGGCAAAGGTCGGAAGGAAGTACTCGCGCAAGTAGTGCTCTGGAATCCATGCGGGCGTGCGGTCGCGCCCATTGAGCGGAAAGCTGTAACCGACGTAGTGTTTCATGCACGCCGCGACGTGCTCCGGCGACGCAATGTCGTCGCCTTGCATGCCGCGGACGTAGGCGGCGCCCATCACCTTGGCGAGGTACGGATCTTCGCCGAAGGTCTCGTAAAAGCGCGGCCAGAGCGGTTGACGCCCGATGTCGAGCACGGGCGAGAAGCTCCACGGAATGCCAGCGGCACGGGTTTCACGGGCGGCGACGGCGGCCAAGCGCTGCATCAGCATTGGATTCCATGTCGCTGCCATGCCAAGTTGCTGCGGAAAGAGCGTCGCGCCCTGAACGTAGTTTGCGCCGTGAATCGAATCGATACCGTAGATCACCGGAATGCCAAGGCGCGTGCGTTTGGTTGCCGTCTCTTGAATCTGCCGGATGATCTCGTGCCACTTCTCCACCGGAAGCGCTTGGTCGCGCACGTTCAAGATCGAGCCGACGCCGTATTGGACGATGGCCTTTTCGAGCTTGGCCGGGTCGATGCGCAAGTCTTGATCCCTGCCCGTCGTGACCATGCCGATCTCAAGTTGTGTCATCTGTCCGATCTTCTCGCGTAGCGTCATGCGACGCAGCAGTTCTTCGACGCGCGCCGCATGGTCGCGGCGCGGCTTGGGCGGTTGCATGGCGCGTTGCAAGAAGGCTTCGCTGTCGAGCAGATCGCCGACGGGCGTTTGTGCCTGGAGGAGCATGGGTTGCGCGCAAAAGAGCGCCAGAAGCAGGGCGAACTTGTGTTTCATGGTTCCACCGGAAAAGCCGGCAGCTTGTTTGTTCATAAAATGGATAAAGGAGCGGCTCCTTTTGTAGCGCAACGCGGCGCGCTTTGCAAGAGCTTTTTCCCGGCGCTAGCGGAGCTTGTTTGTAGTCTCTTGGCGCAGCGTGCCTGGTGCGTCGTTTCGGTGGTGAAAGCATCCCAAAACGCGGGATTCGGCTTCTTCCGGCTTGTGC
>CAKZOF010000718.1 GCA_937135995.1 uncultured Pyrinomonas sp. | reverse complement strand
CAGGGCCTTCGGCAAAATGAAGGGGACAGCGCTCGTGTGCCGCCTAATTTGCCGGTTGGAAGTCTTCGGGCGCGCCCGGCGTGGTCCGTGCGACCGAAGCGAGCGCGCTGGTCATCACCAGTCGGTTGGAGATTCGAGCGGGGACTTTTTATCATGCGTAGTTAACGCCTGGTTTCGTATCGTTACTAGCATGCAACGGGTGACACATCTCAAACATCCGGCTTTTCGCGCGGCATGCCGCTTGACGCAGCCCGGGCCGCGCGAGGCGGAACGCCGATTCTTGATGGAGGGTGCGTCAGCCATCGCCAAAGCGCTCCACGCCCCTTTGCGCCCGCTGGAAGTCTATATCAAGGAAGAGTTCGAGCCGGAACTAGCCGCCGCCTGTGCGCAGATGAGCGTTCCCGTCTACTCAGTAAGCAAAGGGTTGTTTCATCGGCTACTGGTCAGCAGCTACGAGACCAGCACCACGGCCGTTGCCGTGATGCCTTGCTGGGAGATCAGCTTAGATGAAGTGTGTCAGCAGCGCGAAGGCATGGTGTTGATCGCCGAGCGGATTCAAGACCCGCGCAACATGGGGATGCTTATCCGCACCGCCGACGCGGCGCGCGTCCGCGCCTTGGTCTTAGCCTCGCCTCTTGCCGATCCGTACAGCCGCCCATGCGTGCGCTCGACCACCGGAAGCATCGCCTTTCTCCCTATTGTCGCTTGTTCAACTAGTCGCGAAGTCCTCGACTCGTTTCGTGCATCCGGTTGGCGACAGATCGGATCGAGCGCGCAAGCTCAGCGCCTGCTGTGGGAAGAATCGTTGACCGCGCCATGCTGTCTGTGGGTGGGTAACGAGGAGACCGGTTTGCTCCCCGAA
This sequence comes from uncultured Pyrinomonas sp., assembly GCA_937135995.1. Taxonomy (GTDB): domain Bacteria; phylum Acidobacteriota; class Blastocatellia; order Pyrinomonadales; family Pyrinomonadaceae; genus Pyrinomonas. Next base: position 1,117 of record CAKZOF010000718.1, on the reverse strand, counting down.
ACGCGCGCGGCGATGGATGCGCTGGTCCGCATTCCGATGGGCGGAGGAGCCCACTCGCTGAACGTGGCGGTGGCGACCGGGATCATGCTGTTTGAAGCGGTCAGACAGGACGTTGCGTCTCGAATGGGGCGTTGACGTGGCACGCGATCATCGAGCGAACCGTTCGTGCGACGTCGTAGCTTGTTGGGCGAGCTACAGCGTGGATGATAAAGGCAGTTCGATCACTCGGCGGACCAGTTACGGTGTAGAAGGCAGCTTGGTCAGCCGAGTTCGTGAAGTGCGTCGGCGTTTCGCCGTGGGGCGTGCGGCATTCGGTGAGCCGCCGTCTTCTCCGCGCCCTATTGACAGGATGATGGCATTGTCGCTTCAAAGCGGCGCTCATGTTGGCCAGCTCGAATAGCCGTCTTCTCCGCACCCTATTGACAGGATGATGGCATGGTGATATTTTCCGCTGCCACCTGAGAGAGCTCGCCTCGACACGCGCGGCGCGCGCGCTTGGAACTGGTCGCTGAACTCTCGCCGCGGCCCAGTTGCGAGGAGAAGTCGAATCTTTATTCCGATCGAAATCGTATCGGTTCGGCGTGCCGTTTTTGGCAAGTGAGGAGGGAGCCACACCATGAGAACGTTTCCGAACCCGAGAAGCGGCAATCCGCAGGCGGGCTTGGGTCAGTTGTTCAACATGAGTACCATGAGGGCGTTTCCGCCTTCGGGAAGCTGCAAGGGGAAGCTGCGATCAATGTGGTGCGGTCGCTTCGGCGCGCTGATCAACCAACGCGCTGGCCGCGCCGAACGCCGTGAGAAGCTGTTGGTGGCATCCGATTTGCTCCGTTCCATCGGAGGAAAGGTTTGAAGATAGTAAAGAGTACACTTCAAAGAGGAGGATCAAGATGTCAATTTTAGCTTGGATCGTGTTGGGATTGATCGCTGGCTTCATCGCCAGCAAGATCGTCAACAAGACTGGCGAAGGGCTGCTGCTCGATATCATCCTTGGCATCGTCGGCGCCGTGGTCGGCGGTTTCATCTTCAGCTTGTTCGGTGCCAGCGGCGTCACCGGCTTCAACCTCTACAGCATCATCGTGGCGGTGATCGGAGCCATCGTCGTGCTGGTCATCTATCA
>CAKZOF010000717.1 GCA_937135995.1 uncultured Pyrinomonas sp. | reverse complement strand
TTCAAGCCCTCACTTTTTTGCCAGGAGGAAGGATACACCGCCCTCAGCGTATTTCCACTCCCCTTGATGGTACCTCCCAGAGTCCTTTGCTTTCTGACAATACTCTCTTACATGATGTGAACCGATTGCTCTTGGGCTGCCTCGCATTTGCATTAGGAGGAGCGAGTGTTGATTATCTAATTTCGAGACAGAAAAGTAGATAGATGCAACGTGGCAAATTGCCTCTTGCGCGCCAGAGTTCGCTGGTTGAAAGGCCCTACGAGCTTACGTCGGCGGAGTAGCTGTTTTGATAGGTCTCTGTGGTGGAACTTTAGAAGCGGGATGCATAGGAGCTTTGCTGGCGCGTCCAGTGCCAGGGACACACGTTGTCCTAGAATGTGCCGATGCAATTTTTGCCAGATACAGGGCGCGAAGATGAATTCGGTCGCGTCCGAAATTGCTTTCTCCAGCATGCCTTGTGAAGCGCTCGCCGTCGCAACGGTCGAAGAAACGAACGCATGCCATCGCGAGCTTTGAAGCTTCGCCAGCACTTCAGTTGACGAACCGGCGCATCCGAACGCTGATGGCAAAGCCGATGCCGATGAAGGTCGCCAGCACCGACGAGACGCCAGCGCTCATGAGCGGCAATGGAACCCCGATCACCGGCAGCAGGCCGAGCACCATCCCGACGTTGATGAAGATCTGAAACGCCACTCCGCCAGCGAGCGCCGCGATGGTGAGCAATCCCGCGCGATCGGGCGCGCGGCGCGCGTTGAAGAACAGGCGCGACAGAAGGAGCGCGTAGGCGACCAGCAGCGCCATCGAGCCGACAAAGCCGGTCGTCTCCGCCGTCACCGCGAAGATGAAGTCCGAGTGCGGTTCAGGGAGGAACTTCAAGCGGCTTTGCGAATATTCCGTTTCGCCGAGCGTGCCGAACAATCGTCCGCGCCCCACAGTCAAGATCGACTGCCACGTGTGGTAGCCGTAACCTCGTCGGTCAGCGCTTTCGGGATCGAGGATGACCTTGATGCGCTCTTGCTGGTAACTCTTGATGAAGCCGGTTTTGACGCCGATGGTGTAGGCGGTCGGCACGCTCGCCAGTCCGAGCACCAACGCCGCAACAACCAGCCACATGCGGATCGACGAGAGGAAGAGGACGACGGCGAGCAGCGGAAAATAGGTCAGAGCTGAGCCGGCGTCGGGCTCGAGCAGGATCAACACGACCGGCAGCGCGAGGATGGCGATGCCGACCATGATCTCTTTCCACCGGAGCGCACCTCGCTGGTGCTTGCCGAAATAGCGCGCGAGCATCAGGATGGTCGGGATCTTGGCGAACTCCGAGGGTTGAAATTGCCCGAGGCCAGGGACGCCGATCCAGCAACGCTGCCCGTTGATCTTCAAGCCGATGCCCGGAACGAGGACGATGACCAGCAGGAAGATGCCGAAGGCGTAAAAGACTGGCGCGTATTGAACCACCTTGCGGTAGTCCGTGAACGCGACGGCGAGCATGGCCACCAACGAGATGCCGAGTCCGAGCAGTTGTTTCTGCCAGAAGTTAGCCGTCGGTTGCGCGTTGTAGATCTGCCACGTGCCGAACAGCACGATGCCGGTCGCCAGCAAGGCGAGAAACCAGTCGAAATCGCGCAGCCGTCTTTTCTCGAAGATGGTCGCCATCGGTCTTCTCGGATCGTGAAAAGTCCGCTCGTGGTGCGGACGCTTACCTTTTCATCGCTACTTGTTGCGGCGGTGGCTCGCCTCGCGTCTTCTCGTAATAGGCATCATAGATGGCGCGCGTGGCGGGCGCGGCATAGCTCGCCCCGAAGCCAACGTTTTCAATCAACGCGAGAACGGCGATCTCCGGCTTGTAAGCCGGAGCATAGGAGACGAACCACGAGTGGTCCTTGTTCTTGCCGACATCCTTGCCGAGGCTAACGACCTGTGCCGTGCCGGTTTTGCCCGCGATGTCGAAACCGGCCATGCGTATGCGCGCCGCCGTGCCCGCATCGTTGACCACGGCCCACATACCATCGACGACCAGTTTGTGATGTTCGGGACGAATGGGAACGATCTTCGGCTCCGGGTGGTCGAAGGTCTTGCCAGCTCGCGCCGGAAACGGCCCCATCTCGCGCACCGGCTTGAACTCTTTGAGCAAGTGCGGCGTGTAGAGCTTGCCACCGACGCCGATGGCAGCAATAGCGCGCAGCAGCGCCAGCGGCGTGACGAACTCATAGACCTGTCCGAACGAAGCGTAAACCGTGTCGATATCTTTCCACTGCGGATCGCGCGGGTTGAAGCGGGCTTTGAATTCCGGCGACGGCGTCCAACTTCGAAGTTCGTGCGGCAGATCGACGCCCGTGCGCTTGTTGATCTCGAAGTCGTCGACCATGCGCATGATCCCCTCGATGCCCATCTTCAGCCCGAGGCGGTAGAAATAGCCGTCGCACGATTTCATGATCGCCGTGCGTAGATCGGGCGTCCCGTGGTTGCCCATGCAGCGCGTGAACTTGTTGCCGATCTGGATGCCGCCGCCGCAGAGCAAGCGCGAATGTTCGACTGTGATCGCGCCCTGTTCGAGGCCGGCCACGGCCATCGGAATCTTCCACGTCGAGCCGGGCGGGTAACGCCCGCGAATGGCGCGATTGTAGAGCGGGTGTTGCGGATCACGCAGCAGCGCGGCATACTCGGCGCGCCCCTCGCGCGTCGTGATCCGTTGCGAGAAGAGGTTCGGGTCGAACGTCGGGTAGGAAGCCATCGCGAGGATCTCGCCGTTGTTCGGGTCCATGGCGATGATCACGCCGCGTTTGGTTGGCATCTGCGCCAGTTGTTCTTCGGCCTTACGTTGTAGGTCGAGGTCGATGGTTAACACCATGTCTTGGCCGGGCTGCGGCGGAACCTCTTCGAGCACAGCCTGAATGTGGCCGCGGCTGTCGACGACGACGCGGCGGTAACCATCGCGCCCGCGCAGATACTCGTCGTAGATGGCCTCGACGCCCTCTTGGCCGATGATGTCGCCCGGTTTGTAACCCTTCTCTTTGTACTTCGGATCTTCGAGTTGTTTGGGGCTGATCTCGCCGACGTACCCGATGACGTGCGCGAGCAAACCGCCAGGCGGATACTGGCGTTGCGGTTGCTGCTCGACGCGCAGCTCAGGAAATTCTAGCTTGTGCGCCTCGACCCACGCGATGTCGGCGGGCGTGGCGTTCTCCTTGACGCGCACGGATTCGAAAGCGGGCATGGTCCGCATCTGCTCGAATCGCTCGCGCAAGATGTCAGCGTCGATCTTCAGCCCGCGCGAGAGCGGTTCGACGAGCGCCGCGAGATCCTTGCCCTGCACGTCTTCGCGCGAAAGGATGACGTTGTAAATGGGGCGCGAATCGACGATGACGCGCCCGTAACGGTCCATGATGACGCCGCGTGGAGCCGGAATCGGCAGCAACCTGATGCGCTGGTTTTCGGCCCGCTCGGCGTAGTAGCTACCGCGCACGATCTGAAGAAAATAGAGCCGGCCGCCGAGCACGGCCAGCAGCAGACCGGTCAGCGAGAACGATTCATTGACGTCCGGCCGACCAAGCAGGTTGCGGCCAATGAAGCCGCCGATCACGGCACCGATGATGCCGAGTATGATGGTGACGATCGCTCCACCCGGATCTTTGCCCGGCATGATCGCCTTGGCGATCAGGCCAGCAATCAATCCGAAGATGATCCATCCGAGAATGTCCAAAATCATTTTTCAAACTCCTCCGTCCTTTGGTTTCTCCCTCTCGTTGAGACCTCTTGAGACCTCTGAAGAGGGTGCTCCTCTTATGTGATGGAGCGCTACGTCGCAACAGCCGTTGGTGTACGTTTTTAGTGCTCCAATCCAGAGCCATCTCTCTTGCAAGCAAACGGCAAACCAAAAAGTTCCGCCCCTGTCTCTGTGGGGAAGCTTAATGTTTTTGTAGGACGGTGGTGGCCAGAGCACCGCGCGTTGCCCAAGCTCGGAGGAGGCCGAGAGGGGCTTCGCGCCAGGCAACTTTGAATGAATAACGTTGGCCTTCCGAGCATGCATCTGGTTGTGGTGTTTCAGGGTGTGCTTTTACTTTGCTTTCCGAGCCATCTCTTTGCAGAACTTCCCCGCTCGAGTTTGCATGGGGCACGATTGTTGCTATGTCGGTTGAACGAGAACGAGGGGGAAGACTAAAAAGCATACACGACACGAAAGGAGAGACGAAAAGATGGGGATTTTTGATCGCATGTTCGGACGCGGCGCGAGCGCTGCGGCACAACAGCAACCCGACGCTCAACAGAAGTTCGAGCAGTTGAAGAATAAGTACCACACGGCCCTCGCCGTCATGGATCAGGAGGGTGTACGCCTGCAAAACCTCCACTTGCAAGACGATAAGCTCTTCATCCGGGGCGTCGCTCCGTCCGAAGAGGCGAAAAACAAAGTTTGGGACCAAATCAAGTTGATTGATCCGAACTACCAAGATCTGACCTGCGAAATCACCGTCGAGGAGCAGGCTGCGCCGCAAGCTCAAGTGCAGACCTATACGGTGCAGCCCGGTGACACGTTGTCGAAGATCAGCAAACAATTTTATGGCGACCCGGATGAGTACATGCGTATCTTCTACGCGAACCGTGACAAGTTGAAAGATCCGGACAAGATTCAGGTCGGGCAAGAATTGGTCATCCCACCCGCTGAATCTTAAGCGTCGTCCGAAATCCAACTCGCAATTCAGCAGGCGAGCCCGTGTACGGGCTCGCCTGTTTTGTGTTGGCGGCCACGCTCGTGACGCAGAGACGAGTGCTTTGGGGAGGCTGACAAAGAGGGCGGCGGCTGCGAATCGGTGGCAACGCGCGTGCGACCCAAGAGATTCGCATGAACGCGGGCAGTGACGCTCAAGTTTTCGTTCTGAGGGCCGCCAACTTTTAGTCGAACAGGGCGCTTCTGCGCTGATCGTGGGGCCCGGCGGAGTCTGCAAATATTGAGCTTATGGGAGTTAGATGTGGCTCACGCTTGGACTGCAAGTGATCAAACACGTAAGAGTTCAGTGGTGCTCCCGGTTGGACTCCAACCAACGACCTTCCGCTTAGGAGGCGGACGCTCTATGCACCTGAGCTACGGGAGCACTTCGGAAAAATCGACCATAGCTTAGCATGAGTGATGTGTTCGTCGCCAATTCAGAGCGCACGGTCAGAGCATGTCTCGGAAGAAGCAACGAGAAACGTGCAGCTTCCTATCGCAGGGGGCGAGGGCAGAGGTGATGCGCATCGACCTCTCTCCCTCTGCGCGCAAAACGCAACGGCAAAGCGCCCGGCAACGAGCTGACGAAGGTAGTTTCGTCGGCGCGTCGCCAAGCCCATTGGCATGACGGCAAAGCGCCCGGCAACAATCCCGAACAATGTTGGCCACCTATCGGATTCTTTCACACGCGGCGGGCAACGCTCGCACGACCGGTGCCGGTCAACGAATGCGCTGCGCGGCGCCGATGGTTTCGGGCAGAGTGTTGGTTACGATTGATACTTGAGCAACGAACGCACGTCGTAGCCTTGGAGCCTCTGGCGCCCTTTCAAAAACTCTAACTCGATGACGAAAACCAAGCCGACGACCTTGCCGCCAAGCCCTTCGACCAGGTCGACAACCGCTTTGGCCGTGCCGCCCGTCGCGAGCAGATCGTCAGCGATGACGACACGGTGCCCGTCGCCGATGGCGTCGCGGTGTATCTCCAGCGTGTCTTGTCCGTATTCGAGTTCGTAGGTGATCGAGGCGCGCTCGGCCGGCAGCTTGCGCGGTTTGCGCACGGGAACGAAGCCGGCCCCTAGGTGGTAAGCGAGCGCCGGCGCGAAGATGAAGCCGCGCGCTTCGATGCCGACCACGGTATCGACCTCGATCCCTTGCAGTTGCGCGGCCAAGCCATCAACCGTGCGACGCAAGCCCTCGGGATGCTTGAGCAGCGTCGTGATGTCATAGAAGATGATGCCCGGTTTCGGAAAGTCTGGGACTTCGCGAATGAGCTTCTTCAAATCTTCCGTCGAAACGGTCTGAATCGTGTCGGTCATCTTTCTTTTCGCTCCTGAGTACAGAGGATGTGCCACCCTCGAAATCGCTCTATCGATCGCGACGAGCGTTTCGCGCTTTCTTGTGGCTAAGAACGGCAACGAGCAGGTTGCACTCTTCGCCGCAATGGACCGCTTTGCGACCGGAGACGGTCCCATCGCTCGCGGATGATCGACGCCGGTCTTGCTCATCTTTCGATGAGGAAAGACGTGTATTGTCCGGTCGGTTCAACGACTTCCTCGTCGATCTTTTCGACCACGGCGAGTTTGGGACCCGTCGCCAAATCCTTCTTGAACCCTTCGATGGCGCTCGGCGTCCCTTCGGCCCACACTTCGACGCGCCCGTCGGGCAGGTTACGAACGTAACCCGTAACCTGATGACGAGCCGCCGCCCTTTGGGCGAAGAAGCGGTAACCGACGCCTTGAACTTCGCCGCTGATGAGAAAACGTCGCGCGATGATCATGACGAATCAAAACCGGGAGCGTATGCTAAAAGAACCGAGCGCGAAAAAGCAAACCGTCGAGAGCTTCTTGGTGATAAGGGCGCGAGCGACGAAGAATCGCACCCAAAGAACGCTGCACCTTGCCGTCGCCGGGTTTCGTGGTGACTCGATGCGGTTCAATCGCCGACCGCGCGCCGCCAGCGCGACGAGCGAGGCACGTCGCGAAGCTTCGGGCGATTAGGTGCGGTTCGGTCAAGGGCGTACCGCGAGTTCGACGATGCGCACGTCTCCCGGCGGGATCCTCACCGTGACCCGGCGCGCTTGCTGCTCGATTGCAAGCGGCGCGTTTTCGGTCCACTCGCGCGCGCTCGAGATTTCACCGGTCGTCAAGCTGATGGTCGCTGTCGCTTCGGCGCGACGATCCACTTGCGCAAGCCCTTGTTGTGGCTTGAAGACGCCCTCGTTGTTGATGAGCGTGATGACGAAACCGCGTGCGGTGCGATTGACCAGTTTCTGCACGTTGCCCTCGATGCGCACGGGCATAGCTCCTGACACCAGATGGATCAACAGATGGGCCGCGACGGCGGTCAATCTTTCGTCCAAGCCGAGCAGGTCGGGAATCGCACAGAAGACGACGCTCCCGTTGCCGAGTGGATGGCGCGTCACGAGCGGATCACCGTTCGGCGCGCGCATCAGAACTTGAGCGCCGTCCGGTTGCACGAACAGGTAGCGGAAACGCTGTCCGTCGAGATCGGCGGCGTCGGCAAGGACACAACTAGCCCCTTCGGCTTCGCGCTCCTCCGCCGACGGACGCACGCCGAGCAGTTCAGGCGGCAAGCCCTCGATTTGAGCTGCGTTGAGGATAATGGTCCCGCCGCTTCTCGCATACTCTTCGAGCCGCTTCGCCCACGCCGCTGTCCACGCAATGCGCCCGCCGACGATGAGCGCGCGGTAGTTGCGAATGGCTTCGCTGCCTTCTTCCGAAGCGACGAGCACGTCGAAGATGTCGCCGAAGATCGACGAGACGAAAGCTTGACGATCCCCCGTCGCTGGTTCACCCTCTACGACGGGAGCTGGAAAATAAGCAGCGGTGAAAAGTTCGCGCAGCGCGCGGTCGCCCCTGTCTATCTCGGCGACGCCGAAGGGAAGATGCGGATAGTCGGTCATGTCCCAACCGTGCGCCGGATCGAGCAGAAAGGCGATCGGCGTGTAAGGGATGCCGCGATCCGGATGGCGCTCGACGAAGCGGACGAATTCGTCGGTGATCCTGCCGAGCGGATTTAGCTGAAACGGGTGCTCACCCGGACCGGGTTTGAAGAATTGATCGAACCCTTGCTCGAAGTAGATGGCCGAGACGCCGGCCATGTAGTAGTAGTAGAGGCTTTTACGATACCAAGAGAGCGATGGTCCCATGGTTGCGCCGTAGCGCGTGTGATAGAAGAAATCCGGTCCGGCGAAGTTCTGTTGTTTGGTAAAGGTCGTCGCCGTGTCGCCGAAGTTCGGCGCATGGTAGTAGAAGACGGTCGCGCCGTACTGGCGCGCGGCTCCGCGCGCGAAGGCTAGACGCATGGCGAAGATAGGTTGGACGGCGGCTGTTTCCAATCCGATGATGCGACAGCCCCAACGGCCGAGCGCGTGGGCATAGGCTGTGCTCGAGGTCGATTGGGCAGCGATCAGATGGGGCCACATCGGGCCGGTGGGCGAATGGAAGAGCGCGGTCCATTTGCTATCGAGCGCTTGCGTGTAGGCGCGATGGTAAGCCTCGAGCATGGCACGGCGTGACATCGCCGGTTGGAGCACGAGCCGTTGCGACACGTCGCCCCACACGTGACCGATGCTTTCACCTGAAATCCAACCGATGAATTGAGCGCGTAGTTCGCCGGTCAAGAGACGCCATGCCGCTTCTCCTTCTTGTGCGTTCATCTGCGCGTTGCCGTAGTTGATCAAAACGGCGAAAGGCGAGCGCGTGTCGCGCAGATACCGAAGAAAGGCGCTCCCTTCGCGTAAAAGCGCGGGCAGGTCGTTGATGTAGATCACCGGCGCGATGAGCGGCGACGAGAAGATCGGCACGTCCTGTGCGCCCTTGTACCGGGTGATGAACTCTTCGATCGGTTCGGCGTGAAACGGGTAAAGCGGGCGTTCGGCGGGCGGGCGCTCATAGAGCTTCCAGAA
>CAKZOF010000716.1 GCA_937135995.1 uncultured Pyrinomonas sp. | reverse complement strand
GAGCCGGAAGCGTTTCGCCTCGAACGCCGCCTTGACCAACGCGTCGCCTGCTTCGCGCTCTGCGCGCTTTTCGTCGGCGCTCAAGCTGTTCCAGAGTTGAACGGCATCGTCGAGCCGTTTCAAGCTGAGCAGGTACTGAACCAGTTGCGCGCGGGCGTCGGGCGAACTTCCGACCTTGGCGATAACCGTCGCGATGTCGCCATCGTAGACGCGCCACGCGAGGTTGAAGATCTGCGGGCGCAGGCTCGGGTCCGCCTCGCCGGCGACCTTCAACTGCTCGAAGGCGTCATCGGCCCGCCCCTGTCGAAGCAACAGGTTGCCGAGCATCCACCGTGGCTGCGCGTAGTTCGGTGCCAGCTCGACCGCCCGCTTGAGCGCCTTCTCTCCACCCGCCGGGTCGCCCGCCTGTTCGCGCGCGCGCCCCAACTCCATCCACAGACGGTACTCATAAGGCGACCGGGCCACGGCGCGCTCGTAGTGCTCGAGCGCGGCAGCGATCTCCTCCGTCGTCAGCGCTTCGCGTGTGCTGAGCACGGCAAGGCTGTAGTACGGTTGCGGATCGGACGGCGCGAGACTGACCGCGACGCGCGCCGTCGCAGCATCCGGCGCGCGCTCGGCCATGGTGTGGCCGATGCACCAGCGCGCGACCACCCAGGCTCCAATCAAACAGAGCGCGACGGCGGGGATGAGCAACACGTGCCGCCAAGCGGGACGCACGTCAACTAAAACCAACTGATCCGAGGCCATCTTTTTCTCGCGTCGAACGACAGTCGGGGATGCGTTCAAACCGCAGATTATCCATCAGGACGCAGTCTGTTGCCAAACGGCCGCTCCTAATTTCATCGTCATCGCTTATCTGCCCGGTCCGTATGCTTGCGCCAGTGATCCCCGAAGCGCAACCAACATGCTATTCGTCATCTTCGCTTATCTGCTCGATCTGTATGCGCAAACGTTTCAACTTGACGCGCGCCGCTTCGCAATCGCGCTTGATCTCGCGCACGCGCTCGTCCGAGATCTTGCGACTCGAGATCAAAACCTCTTCGATCCGCCGCTCTTTGCAAACCGCGCCCAGCATGCCGTTTCCGCCGAAAACGGGGAGCCCATGGATCACCTTTCCCTTCTTCAACGGATCGTCGTCGACGAATCCGACCGGGGCGTAGTCGAGTTCCGGATTGTTGAGTATCTCGCGCAAGAGCAATTCGCCAGCGTCGCCAGCGCCATAGATCAACACGCGCCGCCCGTGTCGCGTGCGCGCCGTCGGCAGCAAGCGGCGGAACAGACGAAAAGTCAAGCGGCTTCCGGCGATCATGACGAACAGGAGCAATCCATCGAGCGCGAAGACGGCCCGCGAGAACCCCTCGAACCGATAGAGCGCGAGGATCGCCAACACGCTCACGATCGAACCGAGCGCCACGGCGCGCGCAAAAACGATCAGATCGTTCAGGCTCGTGTAGCGCCAGATGCCGCGGTAGACCCCCATGACGAGCAGCACGGCCATCTTGATGAAGACGATGATGGGAAGCGTCTGCAGGAACAAGCGCCACGCGCCTTGGCCGGTGAAGGGGCCGAACATCAACGCATAAGCGCTGTAGTAGGCGAGAATGATGAGCACGAGGTCGAGCAACACTTCGAAGATGCGCCGCTTGTAAGAAAGGTCGACCAGAAAAGCGAAGAGCGCCCGCTCGCGCGCCGCGCGTATCTCTTCTTCGTCGTAGACTTGCACGCGCGCCAGATAGACGCCGACGAGCGTGAGCAGCACCGTGAAGCCGAGCGTGACGGCTAGGCTCACGTCGAGACTCAGCTCGCGCGTCAGCAACGCGAGCGTCCCCGAAGCGGCAGCGAAACCGTACAGCATCAAGACGGCGCGGCGTTCCGACAAGCCGAGCGCGACCAGCCGATGCGAAGTGTGATCGCGTCCGCCCTGCGATGCTGCACGGCCGAAGATTTTGCGGACCACGGTGACGAGCGTCGTGTCGAAGATCGGGATGAAGAGTGTCAGGATCGGCACCCCAAGGACGGCGAAGAGGCTGCGCGATCTTCCGCCCGAGGCGTTCATCAACGCCGCGCTCGCAAGGAAGAAGCCGATAAACAACGAGCCGCAATCGCCCATGAAGATGGACGCCGGGTTGAAGTTGTAGACGAGAAACCCCGCGAGCGTAGCGGCGAAGATGGCCAACATCAACGCTTCGGCCATCTGTCCGTTGGCGTGAAAGCTGATGGCGAGGAAGACTGCGGCGATGGCCGCGACGCCAGCGGCCAGCCCATCCATATTATCGAGCAGATTGAGCGCGTTGGTGATGCCGATCAGCCAGAAGATCGTCAACGCCATATTGAGCGTCACCGAACCGGTCCACGGCAGTTGCAGTCCATAGTAGATGATGAGCGAGGCACCCATCACCTGTCCGATCAATTTCTGATAGGGTTTAATGTGCAGAAAATCGTCGATCAACCCGACGAAGAAGAGGAAAGCGCTCGCCAGCAGAACCACCCAGCCGTAGGTCGTCGGCGCGACGAAGAGCGCGTTGCACAAGAGAAAACTGGCGAAGATCGCCGCTCCGCCGAGCAACGCCGTGGGCCGCTTGTGCCAGCGGTCCGCTTTGGGGCGAGCGACGATTCGAAAGCGGCGGGCCAATTCACGCACGATGAAGGTCGCAACCACCGCCGCGAAGAAGGAGGTCAAAACAACCGTCAACAACCGCGTTCCGGAGAACATGACCGGGAAAAGCTCAGCGAATCGAACCATGGCCTAAGATCCGCATGTGCACCGAGGCGCCCCGCTGGCGCGCCCCCTTGATCAGCCACCGGGCGCCGGCGTCTTTTCGGCGTAGTATTCGATCACCGCTTGCAAGATCTCATCGAGCGTTTTCGTCGGGCGAAAACCGACCAGCGCGTTTACCTTGGAGATGTCGGGCACGCGGCGTGGCATGTCTTCGAATCCCTGTTCGTAAGCTTCGTCGTACGGCACGAAGACGATCTCCGAACGCGAGCCAGTCAACTGTCGCACGCGCCCGGCCAATTCGAGGATCGTCACCTCTTCGTTGGATCCGATGTTGAAGACTTCGCCCACCGCTTGCGGATGATCCATCAGCTTGATGAGCGCGCCGACCACGTCGCTTACGTGGCAAAAACAACGCGACTGCCGCCCATCGCCGTAGACCGTGATCGGTTGTCCACTGAGCGCCTGTTTGACGAAGGTCGGGATGACCATGCCGTACTGCCCGGTCTGGCGCGGGCCGACAGTGTTGAAGAGCCTAACGATGACGGTCGGAAGTCTCTTCTCGCGCCAGTAGGCATGTGCGAGAAACTCGTCGATCGCTTTCGAGCAAGCGTAGCTCCAGCGTCCTTTGGTCGTCGCGCCGAGCACAAGACAGCCGTCTTCGCGAAACGGCACATCGTTGCTCAAGCCGTAGACCTCGGAAGTGGAAGCGACGAGAACCTTCTTCTTCTTTTTGTTCGCTTGCGCGAGGACGACTTCGGTCCCGTGTACGTTGGTTTCGATGGTGCGCACCGGACTTTCGACGATCAGGCGGACGCCGACCGCCGCCGCCAGATGGAAGACCACGTCGCATTGGTCCACCAATTCGGCCACCACCGGCGCGTTGTGCACGCTGTCGATGGTGTAATGAAAACGCTGGTGCCCCTTCAGGTGTTTGATGTTTTCGATGCTGCCGGTCGAAAGATCGTCGAGGACGAAGACTTCATCGCCTCGTTCGATGTAGGCATCGGCAAGATGTGAGCCGATGAATCCGGCTCCTCCTGTGATCAAAACGCGCAAAGCTACAAGCTCCTTTTTCGCAAAGATTCCGGAAGCGCTCTGCTCATCCCTGCGTGCGACCGTCACGAAAAGGCGTTTTCGTGCGGAACGGCATTGGCTGGGTGTCACTTCGCGTTCCGGGCGCTTTCGGCAAACAGATCATGGTGGCCGCTCCTCACGGCTTGCAGCCCGAGGGCGCGGGCCGAGACCCAAGCGTTGCAGCCTCAATCCCAGACGGGGATCGTCCGCTTAAAACGCCTTTTGTTAAGCCCATTGTATCCCCATGCCTCAAGGCAAGGGTCGCGCGCGGGCCAAGTCACGATAAAGACGCGCGACATCGTCGAACAGCCGCTCGAGTGAGTGTTGGCGTTCGACGAAGAGGCGCCCGCGT